>JBLIKG010000126.1:0-6445 GCA_047636255.1 Roseivirga sp.
ATTCAGATAGTCGAGTTTATCAAAAATGCGCTGCTCAATCTTAAGCATGCGTTTCATTTCTGGGTTATTCCTTGCCTCTACTGCCAAACCTACCAGAGCCGCTCCACTGATTTTAGGGTCGGAATGTTGTAAATAGCGATTAATAATTGTGATGCGTTGTTCCGTAGTTTGTCGTAGTAATTGCGCAAAAGCTTTGTACCGCACTTCCATTTCTGGATCATTCATCAAGTGCTCTAATGTATCAGAATCGACAGTTTTCTGCAGATAATAAATACACTGCAAGGCTTCAATTTTCACTTTAGATGATGGATGACTGAGGAATTTCACCACATCTTCGAATAAGCGCTTATCTGGAATCTCTCCCACCTTTTTAAGCACATACAAAATTTGGTTTTCACTGCCAGTTTCCAATGCCCTTTTCAGCCCTTCTAAAACTGATACATTATTAAAATCAGGAAGAAGTTTTATCGATTCCTTATCAGCTTGGGTAAGTTTAGATTTAAATGAGTTGATATATTCTTGCCGTACCTTAATTGCTAGCCAAGCCCAAATGCCTAAAATCAAAATTGTCAATATGCTCACCGACTGAACAGAAAGGTCTAAACCATTGACTAGGAACATCAAGAAAAGACCGGCTACACCTGTTGCCGCCAAATCAACAAATACATCGATAAAGCTTTTGGTTTGGCTTTTAATGGCCAAAGGAATGGGCAAGGATAAAAGTTCGGTGGCAGATTTATTAACCGATTGTTTGATAGAGACTTCCCAAAGTTTAGTGAAAATTCCTGCCCATAATACGGGACTAAACAATAAGAAAAGTGACCCTAAAAACACACCGCTGGGCAGTGCAAAGAGAGAAGATCCAACCCCGAAAATCCCTACAATCCGCTTCGTTAGAAATAATTGAACGATTAAGGAAACAACATTGAAAGTTGAAAACCAAAAACCAAAGAATGAAGTGAGCTCATCAGGATCAGAGAAATTGGCAGAAGCCACACTACTAAACTGAAACTCAACTAATTTAGAAACCAATACACTAAGACCAATCACCAGTGCTAGGTAAGTCAGGTGTTTTGACTTTCGGATCAACCAAATAGGGTGATCGCCAAAATCAGTAAATCGTTTCTTTCTTTGAAAAACCGTCAGCGTCTTGATATGCTTTTTCCAAATTGTATTGTTAAGTGGGACACACAAGCAAAGTAATGCTGCCCCTAAAAACAACAAGTTGGTACCCTCGATGTAAGAGGCGACTAATGAGGCGACATAACCTCCTGCCACTCCACCTACAATTGGCCCTGCTCCTATAAAACTAAATAGCCTTTTAGCCTCTCTGGCATCAAATGCCAAGTTGGCCATGATCCAAAACTGAGATGTGGCTAACACCCCAAAAATGGCTACACCAATGTAGAGCGCGTATAATGTTAAATATTCCGCAATGTTAAAGTGGAGTAAAAGACCAAAGGCTACCAGAGAAACGATCGAAACGAACAAGGTTATCGAAGTGACTTTCTGTAAAGAATTTGTATTTAAGGCCTTGGAGTAGAGTGTGGAAACTACCATTGCACAAATGGCGACCAAAACGAACACAATAGGTAATTGATCAATACCTATTACAGAAATGAATTGAGCATTGACTACTGGCTTAATAATCAGCAGCGTGAAAATGATCAAAAAGATATTCAATTGCATCAAGAACACTCTCCGGTATTCGCCTTCGCGAATATCAAAGGTTCTTAATAAAAAGCTCTTAAGGTACTGGGTTAGCTCCACAAATAGTATTTAGATGGGTTTCAAAGCCGCATCCACTTCTTTTATCAAATCTCTCATTAATTTTTCACCCTCCGCATCTTCTGCTAAAGCTACCAGAATATACCTGCGCCATTTCGTACCCCAAACTAAAGCTGAATCAGAATGAAAATCCTTCCAAGAACCTGACTTTCTATACACTTGAGCTGTTGGGGCTAACTGATCAATCGTATTGACAAATTTGTGATGAAGTGCTGGATCGGATAAATAGCCCAACATCTCTTTTGATCTTTCAAAATTGATCAGTTTACCATAGGCCAATAAGTAATAAAATCTACTTACTTGCATGGCGGTGGCCCCATGGCTTATGTTTTTTAAAGGATCACCGTAGCGAGGCCCTGTTTTGGCATAACGCTTACCTACCCACAGTCCTCCTCCAGTACTTTGATCGTAAAAATCATATTCTGGATCTTGCATTACCTCAGCAATTTTATCCAAGCCAATGCGATCGATCATTCTTGTGGTCGCGGCATTATTGCTATTCGCGATCATCAATCTCATGTCTGATTTGATTTCATCAGTCTCCGCTAATTCGCCTTTTTCAATGGCATCCGTTGCCGCTAGTAAAACCGCGATTTTGGGTAGACTTGCAGCATACATCATGTTATTGCCATTAATGGAAGCAAATTTTACATTAGAAGGATCTCTTAAATCCACCAATCCAATGCTCAATTTCATATTCTTCGCCAGCATTGCCCATTTCTTGTTTTTAGCAACAATGGCAGACAAATCATTTTGTAAGTTATCGTCAACTAAAGTCCGTAAAGGGAAAATCTGATCATCGTTTACTCTCATTGGTAAACCTGGGGGTTGCTCATCTCCTGTCTCCTTTTCTGACTTCGAAAACAACATGCCACTCAAATCATATTTATTATTAATCATGATTAAGGCTAGCGCTAGGACACCTATTAACCCGAACTTTATAAATCCTTTTCCAAACAATGCAGTTGGACGATATAAAACCGGAAAATTGATTTTGAAGGCCTTCATATTTGAGAATTCAAATTGATATGTAAAAAATGACCAAAAAATAAAAACTCAGAACAAAAGGAAAGTCGATTTGAAGATTGAAATAATAGCATTTGACTAACTGAATGATTGGAGGTAAAATTATTTGACGAAGAAAACTTACAAGGTCACACCATCTAAAATAATTCTTCCAATACTAATACAATAGTAGAAATAATTATGACTTGAGTTACTGGATAACAATGATTTAATTCCGTATTCGAAGGCCATTAACGGAGACATATATAAGATATTTTAACTTTCATAAAATATATTTTTCAACTAATTCCAGCCATAATTCGAAGAATTTAGAATATCTCCCCACACAAAATGGTGTATGACATTTTCCACGCTTAAAAAAGATTGATATTGAGTAAAAAGAAATTCCTATTTTCGTAAACCAACCTTAACGAATACATATGAAAACCACACTAATTGCATTGGCTTGTTTGATCACATTTTCTGTTCAAGCCCAGAAAAAATTTACCGCTAAACAAATTGAAAAGCTAAAAACAGAAGCTGCTCAAATTGTCGAAGCCAACAAAAAACAAACCCAAGTCATGATCGATAAGATCTTCAGTTTTGCTGAACTGGGCTTTCAGGAGTTTGAATCTTCGAAATACCTTACTGGCATTTTAAGACAAAACGGCTTCGAAATCACCGAAGGCGTTTCGGGCATTCCTACTGCTTGGTTTGCCAAATGGGGTCAAGGCGATGGACCAACCATTGCTTTGGGTAGCGATGTAGATGATATTCCAAAAGCATCTCAATACCCAGGAGTTGCCTACCATAAACCTATGGTAGAAGGTGCACCTGGTCATGGTGAAGGCCATAATGCTGGCATTCCTTTGAATATTACTGCAGCTTTGGCCGTGAAACAAATTATGGAAAGAGAAGGGATTCAAGGAACGCTTGTGCTTTGGCCGGGTATAGCTGAAGAATTAGTAGCCGCCAAAGCTTGGTACACTCGAGATGGCCTTTTTGATGACATAGACATTTCAATTTTCACCCATGTTGCAAATAATCTTGGTGTTTCTTGGGGGCAAGCTTCAGGAACAGGTTTAATTTCGGTAGAATATACCTTTGATGGAGAAGCTGCCCATGCTGCTGGTTCGCCTTGGAGAGGAAGAAGCTCTTCTGATGCTGTTGAATTAATGAATGTCGGCTGGAACTACAAAAGAGAGCATTTGACGACCTTAAAGCGTTCTCATTCTGTGATTACAGATGGTGGTGACCAACCTAATGTTGTGCCTTCCAAAGCTTCGATTTGGTATTATTTCCGTGATGTGACTTATGAAGGTATCATGGACATGTATGCTGACGCGAATAATATCGCAGCTGGTGCAGCCTTAATGACTGACACCAAAATGACCTCTAAGATTTTAGGTACGGCCTGGCCTCGTCACTTCAACAAAGTGATTGCAGAAACCATGTTCGACAACATCAAACAAGTGGGCTTGCCAGAATGGAGCGAAGCTGATCAAGAATTGGCTAAAGCGGTTCAAACTGAAGTCGGTTCTAAACCAAATGGGCTAAGTATGGAATTAGCAAGCTTAGGTATGCCAGTTACTCAGCCTGTTAGTGGTGGGTCCGATGACATTGGTGATGTTTCTTGGAAAGTACCTACTGTTACTTTGAGGTTTCCTTCTAACATTCCTGGTTTACAAGGCCACCATTGGAGTAATGCTATCGCAATGGCGACCCCGATAGCTCATAAAGGGGCAACGGCTGGTGCAAAAGCCGAAGCAATGACGATTCTAGATTTCTTCTTAAAGCCAGAATTGGTTACTCAAGCTTGGGACTATTTCAATAATGTGCAAAGTAAAGAAACTAAGTACGTGCCTATGATCACAGCAGATGATGCCCCTCCTATCTACCTGAACAAAAAGATCATGGACCAATTTCGTCCTCAACTAGAGAATTTCTATTACGATGAAACGAAGTATGCCACCTACTTAGAGCAATTGGGAGTCACTTATCCAACAGTGAAGAAGGGGAATTGAAAAATTGATTATTGCTAGCGAAAAAGCCCTGAATTGAAATCTCAATTCAGGGCTTTTTTTGTAATTATGTACTCTGTGCTCACTAAATTTCTATAAGCTAAAACCGAAGTCAATTGCTCTTTAGATAGGCTTAAGATCTAATCTAATAACAGCCCAGTGATTTATCGCGGGGCAACACGATGTAGATAAATCGGCTTTAGCCAAAAGGATACAAGCCTATCACAATGGCAAAAAAAACCAACAGAACCCATCCGATCTTCTTCATACCCTAATAGTTGTCGCTTATCTTATAAGCTGTAATAACAGCCTTTTCTCCCTCAATACCACCAATTGAATTACCATGTTCCATTCCCACAACCCCATTAAATCCTTTGGAGTGAATATGGCCAAATACGTTTTTAAAGTTGATCTCACCAGTGGTTGGCTCTTTTCTTCCTGGGTTATCCCCTACTTGAAAATAAGCAATCTCGTCCCAACACAAATCTATATTTGGAATCAAGTTGCCTTCTTGAATTTGTTGGTGATAGATATCGAAAAGGATTTTACAAGATGGACTGTCTACCGCCTTACAAATCTCATAGGCCTGAGATGATTTAGTCAGAAATAAGCCAGGGTGATCTCTGAAATTCAAAGGCTCCAAAACCATCACTATGCCATGTGGTTCTAAAATATCGGCTGCTTGTTTCAGCGATTCTACCACATTCGCGGTTTGATAACCCATGTCTTTCCGTAAATCCACATGTCCTGGCACTACGGTCATCCATTTGGCATTGACCCTTTTGGCAACTTCGACTGACGACTTGATTTCTTTCAAAAACTGATCTCGCCAATCTTGCTTTCCACTGGCTAAATTCGGCTCTGTCCAAAAAATACTATGCGCCACAAACACGCCCATAGTCATATTGTGCTTTTGCATTCTGGCAGCAAACTGATTTTGAAAATCTACAGACCGATTCCGCATTTCATTGTCTTCGATGGCGCGAAAACCTGACTCATGCATAAAGTCCAATTCATTCATTTCGCCATTAGGCGCTGAACTTTTAAACATCCCGAAATGAGGAGCATAATTCAGTTTGAAGTTGGTACTTTGAGTTTTAGGCTGGCCTATAAGGTCAAAAGGATTGGCCATTAGCGTTGCAGAAGCACCTAAAAGCCCTGTTTTGAAAAAATTTCTGCGTTTCATAAATGTAATTTAGCGGAAAAACATTCAGTCTTGAAAGTGCTAAACAAAATTCTATGACCAAACATAATGACCAAGCTTTAATCCCCGGACCAAGCATTTAGGAATTGAGCCTAAAATTCTAGCCAACATTGTAATTCATTATTTACATATTAATTCCCAAAGCCGAATCTTTTACTAATTTTGCGATTACAAAATTCCACCAAAAAACCTCGTTCTAATGATTCAGTTTTTCGATGCAGGAAACGACAAAATCTACGCTTTAGGCCTCAAATCACCTCTTCAAAATCAAGACATTCCAAAACTCGTTTGGCTTTTTGGTAATGCTACTTTGATTGAAAGCGACAGTCTTAAAGGACATTTTGTTGGCCCAAGAAAAGAGATGATTACCCCTTGGAGTACCAATGCGGTAGAAATCACCCAAAACATGGGCATTGAAGGCATCGAA
>JBLIKG010000127.1:0-6441 GCA_047636255.1 Roseivirga sp.
CAAAACTTTCCCCAACCATTACAGCTTGGTCACAGGATTGTATCCTGGTAATCACGGTTTGGTCGACAATAGCTTTTATGATAAAGAATTAGACCTACAATACGGCATCGGTAATCGTTCAATGGTAGAAAATTCAGCTTTCTATGGCGGATTACCACTTTGGCAATTGGTACAACAAAACGGAATGAAGTCAGCTTCTTATTTTTGGGTTGGTTCGGAAACAGCAATCGCAGGAAGTTTTCCGGACTATTACCATATCTATGATGAGAAGATAAAAAACGAAGATCGAATCACAGCGGTCATTGATTGGCTCAACCTTCCTAAGTCAGAAAGGCCTAATTTTATTTCACTCTACTTTGCTTTGGTAGACAGCCAAAGCCATAGGACAGGCCCTAATTCTGAGGAAACCAAACAAACTGTGCTAGAAGCTGATCGCTTATTAGGGCTATTGATGGAGGAATTAAAAAATGTCGATTTACCGGTTAACGTAATCATCACATCCGATCATGGCATGAATGAAATTCAGCCTAAAGATGAAAATCTAATCACCTATGAAGATGTATTGAAAGGACTCAATCAAAAAGAGTTTCGATTTGTAAGCAATGGGGCACATGCCCACTTCTATGTTCAAGACAAGGCCAATATTGATCAAATTTACAACGGACTAAAGACGAAAGAAAATCATTTCAAGGTTTATAAGAAGGATGAATTCCCAGCGAACTGGCATTATAACAATGAACGTGTGGGTGATATTTTAATAACCATGGATGCTGATTATTATCTTACTTCAGCGAGTAATAAGGCCCGTCAAATTGCTGCGGGGATAACCCGAGGAGAACATGGTTTCGACCCTTATGTTACCGAAGATATGGGTGCCATTTTCTGCGCTAATGGCCCGAATATTAAGGCCGATGCAAAATTACCCAAGTTTGAGAATGTGAATGTATATCCCTTAGTGGCTCAAATCTTAGGCATTACTCAACTCCCCGAAATTGACGGAAAGTTAGAAGTGCTTAAGTCTATTTACAGGAGATAACTACTATCCCTTCAACCTTAACTCAAACAAATTACGTAGGTTAGGTTGTTATCTAAAAAATCTAATGCCATGCGACACTTCAACATCCTAACAATAATCTTTTTGGTCGTTTGCTTTTCGTGCGAAGCACAAAATCAAATGGAAGCCTCCATTGAAAATCAGACTGCAAGTTCGGCTCTACAACCGCAATTGGTCACCGATGCCATTCAAAACCCTTGGGGAATGGCTTTTCTTCCTGATGGGAAAATCTTAGTCACCGAAAAAACTGGTGACATCTTTCTGATTGAAAATGACCAAGTAATTAATAACAATGTTGCTGGTGGTCCTCAAGCAACAAACCGAGGACAAGGTGGCTTACTCGATATTGAGCTTCATCCTAACTTCGAGAACAACCGCTGGGTCTATTTTACATTTGCCAGTGATGAAGGTGACGGTAATGGAGCCATGACCGCCTTATCTCGGGCACAATGGAATGGAACAGGCTTCGAGAATCATACAGTACTTTACAAAGGCTCACCAAATACCACCGCAGGCCAACATTTCGGAAGTAGAATTGCTTTCGATGCCCAAAATCATGTCTATTTTTCAATTGGTGATAGAGGCAACCGTGATGTTAATCCACAAGACATTACCAAAGACGGAGGCAAAATTTACAGATTGAATGATGATGGAAGCATTCCTTCCGACAACCCGTTTGTAAATACTACCAATGCTCGAACTGCGATATATTCTTATGGCCACAGGAATCCACAAGGCTTGGCTACCAATCCCACAACAGGCGAAATATGGGAGCATGAGCATGGCCCACAAGGAGGAGATGAGGTCAATATTATTGGAAAAGGGAAAAATTATGGTTGGCCTTTGATTACCTATGGCGAAAATTATGGTGGTGGTGCAATTACAGACAGAACATCCATGGAAGGAATGGAACAGCCCGTCATTTATTGGGTACCTTCAATTGCTCCATGCGGAATGGCCTTTGTCCAAAACTCTAAGTATGAAGGTTGGGATGGCGATTTAATTGTAGGCTCACTTAAATTCAATTATTTAGAAAGGTGCGTTATCGAAAACAACAAAGTGATTAGGCAAGAAAAGATTGCCGAAGGCATTGGCCGTGTTCGCAATGTCGAAATGGGCAATGACGGCTATTTATATGTTGGTGTGGAAGGAAAAGGACTTTATAGATTAGTACTAAATTAAAAACAGATGGATTTAATAGCCTAGTTATTTATCGCGAGGCTACATTATATAATCTCCATAAATTGGCTTTAGCTATACGATACTAACTCACATGCGCGATTAGAGTTGCGCTTGAACAAGCTCTAAAAATAGATCAATTTCCTTCTTGTGCGTTCTGAATGAAAGTACCGCTACACGCATGTAGAATTGGCCTTTCAAGGTAGTTGAAGAAATGAAAACCCGACCATCTTGATGAATGGCTTTTACGATGGAAGCATTGAATTCATTGGCATCTTTATTCTTGGGTAGGTACCTGAAAATCACTGTAGAAAGTACTGGTGAGGGCCCTACTTCAAAGCCCATGGCTTTGATTTTAGAATAAAAATATTTAGCCAACTCCATTTTCTCTTCCAAACAAGCTTTAAATGGAGCTATACCATG
This sequence comes from Roseivirga sp., assembly GCA_047636255.1. Classification (GTDB taxonomy): domain Bacteria; phylum Bacteroidota; class Bacteroidia; order Cytophagales; family Cyclobacteriaceae; genus Roseivirga. The sequence goes on from JBLIKG010000127.1 coordinate 2,657, forward strand.
AATTTTAAGCGGTAACCACATGCGCATACCACGAAAATGCTTACTCAATTCTGGAGAAAGCTCTGCCGGAGACATTTCATCTTGATGCATTTTAGTGTCCTGCATGTAATTGGCTTCGTAGCTGTTAGCAGCAGCCAAATGCGCTATATTTTTAATGAGTACAATACCTGAGCCATAGGGCATAAATAATCCTTTATGAGGATCCATGATAACAGAGTCTGCCTTTCCAATACCATTCATTTGATCTCTTCCTTGTTCTGTCAATAGAAAAAATCCACCATAAGCTGCGTCAACATGAAACCATAGGTTATGTTCTTCTGCAATAGCAGCAATTTCGTTCAGCGGGTCCACTGCGCCTACATCTGTTGAGCCCGCATTGGCAATCACTAAAAACGGCCGAAGTCCCTCCTGTTTATCTTTTAGAATTTGTGCTTTGAGTTGTTCTGTAATGATTCTATAATTCTCATCTAGATCAATAATGCGTAGGACACATTCAGCTAAACCACAAAGTTTAATGGCTTTTTGCAAACTGTGATGCGTTTGTTGGGTGGTATAGATGACCGTAGACTCTAGGTCTTTCCCTTTTAGCTTTTTAGCATCTCTGGCCGTGGAGATAGCGATAAGGTTAGCAATGCTACCGCCCGAAGTTAAATTCCCTCCAAAGTGCTCGGTATAGCCTATAAGTTTCCCTGCCCAATCGATCAGGGCATTTTCCATTCTAACTGCCCCTGGCGAAGCATAAAACACGCCTGCATAACGATTAGAAACTGCTGCCAAATAATCGCCTAAAGCTGATTCATAAATCCCTCCTCCAGGAATATACCCCAAATGACCACCAGATGCTGGGTTTAGCCCTGGGGTATCGACTCGATCAGCAATAAAGGGCAGAATATCTTCAATTGGGTAGTTTTTTTCGTCAATCTCAAAGAAGGAGTCTCCGTCTTCTTTATCATAACTATCGTACTCATAGGCCTTTTTGCTTTCAAGGCTATTCAAAAAGTCTTCAGAGTATTGGATTACTGCTTTTTGGAGAGAAAGTCTTTGGTCAGAAGTAGTTTCTAAAGAAGATAAGTTCATTGCTGAGAATTCTTTTTGGGATAACTCTCGCTAAAGTAAAGCTATAATGGTAGACTTGAGCGTAAATGTGCTTAATACTGATCCCTGAACTTCCGCATCATTTTGTTGGCAAAAACAAACTCGTCAAGTTCTTGCACACCAGAATGCATAATGTCATTATTGCTTCCTTCCCAAAGCTTATTGCTATTACAAAGAAATAGAATGTACTCTCCTATCTCCATTACCGAATTCATATCGTGTGTTACAATGACTGTAGTGATCTGATATTCTTGAGTAATCTCCTCTAATAGATGATCAATCTTAATGGACGTAATGGGGTCAAGACCAGAATTGGGTTCATCACAGAATAAATACTGAGAGTTATTCACAATGGCCCTCGCAATCCCCACTCGCTTTTGCATCCCTCCACTGATCTCGGATGGCATTCTTTTATTTGCGTCTAGGAGTTCTACCCGCTTCAAACAAAAATTGACACGATCCAATTTTTCATCTTCAGGCATTGTGGTAAGAATATCCAACGGAAATTTTACGTTTTGTTCCACTGTCATAGAATCGAAAAGCGCACCGCCCTGAAAAAGCATTCCAATTTCTCTTCGAATCTCGGTTTTTAAATCTCGGTTCGCATGAATAAAATCTCGTCCGTTATATAGTATATCCCCCGAATCAGGCTTAAAAAGGCCTACAATATTCTTCAGCAAAACACTTTTACCTGATCCACTGGCCCCAATAATTAAGTTGGTCTTTCCCTTTTCGAAAGTGGCAGAAATCCCACTCAGAATCACCTTCTCATCAAACGATTTGACAATGTTTTTGACCTCTATCATTTTACCAAAAGAAGTTGAGCTAGAATAAAATCGCTACACAAAATAGCGATGCAACTTACTGTTACGGCTTGTGTACTGGCTTGCCCCACCTCCAAAGCGCCTCCTTTGGTATAATAGCCCATGAAGGCAGAAACCGAAGAAATAAGAAAGCCAAAAACCACTGATTTAATTAAGGCGAATATCACTCCGAATTGATTGAAATTTAATCTCAAACCATTAAGGTAATCTGTTACCGGAAGCACTTCACCGAATCTTGCGGCCAAGTAGCCCCCTGAGATCGCCAATACACCCGCCAAAATCACGAGCAGAGGATACATAAGTAGTGTGGCCACAATTTTAGGCAACACTAAATAAGAAGCTGAATTAATCCCCATGACTTCTAGCGCATCGATTTGCTCGGTGATGCGCATAGTACCTAAATTACCTGCGATGCTTGATCCTACCTTACCTGCAAAAATAATGGCGGTAATGGTAGGTGCTAATTCAAGGATAGTCAAATCTCTAACGACTAATCCAATCACATTTTTAGGAATGATTGGATTAACTAAATTGAAGGCTGTTTGAACTGTGGAAACCGCCCCCATAAAGACTGAAACGATCGAGACCAAAACAATACTGTTGATACCGATCAGAATACATTCATCGAGCGTCAATCGAACATAGGTCCGAAAGGTTTCGCGATTCTTAAAAAGGATGCCAATGAAAATTAAATACTTACCGAGTTTACTCATTAAGACCTTTATTTATTGAATTCGAATAAGGCTTTGAATTCATAAGATGGTAAAATAACAAAACTTGAATGAAAAGATTCGACTGTCGACCGCTTAATTGAACAATTAGCTCTAATTTCAGTCAATCCTAAAAAGAACTTAAAAGAATAACATTTTTGAAGATGAAAAAATTGGCTGTAATCACTGGTGGAACGAAAGGAATTGGACGCGCGACTATAGAAAAATTTGCTGAAGCGAATTTCGATATTGTTACCTGTGCTAGAAATCAAGACCAGCTTGACGACCTTGTTTTCGAACTAAAAAGCAAGCATCCGAATGTTCGAATTTATGCTGAAAAAGCTGATCTCTCGCAAAAAGAAGAGGTTTTGGCTTTCGCAGAAGCAGTAAAAGCTTTGAACAGACCCATTACGATGTTATTGAATAACACAGGTGTTTTCTTCCCTGGTAGTATTCATTCTGAGGAAGATGGTAATCTAGAAATGATGATTGAAACCAATTTGTACAGTGCCTATTACCTCACTCGTGCTTTAATTGGTGATATGATGAATAGAAAGTCCGGTCATATTTTCACAACAGGATCAATTGCTGGTATTCAAGCTTACCCAAATGGCGGTAGCTATGGCATTTCGAAATTCGCTTTATTAGGTTTCACCAAAGCATTGCGCGAAGAAATGAAACCTCACGGGATTCGAGTGACTTCTATTCTTGCGGGAGCGACTTACACTTCAAGTTGGGAAGGTGTTGATTTGCCTCTAGATCGTTTTATGAAAGCTGAAGATATTGCAGATGCAATTTTCTCAGCGCATGCGCTTTCGCCTAACACAGTCGTAGAAGAAATTATCCTAAGACCACAGCTTGGGGATATCTAGCCTAGAACCTTTCCCCTATTTCAATAACATTTTAATGCAATTCAAGTTAACTTTGAAGTAAGTATACTACCCATGGATTCAGCAGTTAGCGCAGTTAAAAAATACTGTAACAGTCTTGTTAATTATAGCAGAAGAGAAACCATCCCCGTAAAAGTTGGTGATGTCATTATTGGAGGTAACAACCCCATTGTTGTGCAATCCATGACCACGGTTGACACAATGGACACCATGGGTTCTGTAGAAGAAACGCTACGCATGGTAGCCTCTGGATGCGAGCTTGTTAG
>JBLIKG010000128.1:0-6324 GCA_047636255.1 Roseivirga sp.
GAATATCGCAGACCAGCGCTAATACTCAAATTATCGCTCACTCTCCACGCGTCTGAAACATAAAATGCGGATTCAATCCCCGTTTGCTTTGGGATATGAACCTCGATTACATTGATCGAATTTTCATTTGGAATTAAGTCTCCTTGACTGATTTGATATTGAATCCCTTTGGCTCCAAATTTAATTTCATGATTTTCTATTTGGCTATAAACAAACTCTTGTGATATGGAGGAATAATCAATTTTTGATTTCATAACGAAGCGATTTGTGCCTTGTTCATCTTCTATGTTGCTATGGTAATTGCCCATAGAAGCAATAGTTGAAGAGAAGAACTTGTCTGAGAAAGAATGATCCCATTTTAAGCTGACTAATCGAGTACCATAGGTAAAGAGCGTATCACTCGCTAGTTTAAAGTAATCTTCACTGATGTAGGTTGAAACGTCAAGATTGTCTTTTGGTGTAATTGCGCTTGAAATTTTTAAGTTGAAATCAGAAAAACCAGCCTTACTTCTTTGTAAGTCTAAGTCATCGTATTGTTTCAATAACCAATCTGAGTAGGTTGTTCTTCCACCAAATGAGAAACTACTTTTTTCTTTAATAAGAGGGCCTTCCATCGAAAAACGTCCCATTAAAGAGCCTAGGCCTCCTTTGCCATGTATTTCCTCTTTATCACCCCCGCGCATATGTACATCCAGTACTGATGAAAGCCTTCCACCTTTGTCGGCTTCAATTCCCCCACCTTTATACAATGTTAAGTCTTCGACCAAATCTGGATTGAAAGCAGAAAAGAAACCGAATAAGTGGGAAGAATTGAATAATTCAGCACCGTCTTGTAAAATTAGGTTTTCTCCAACACTTCCGCCTCTAACATTAAAACCTGCGGCTCCTTCACCAACTGTAGTTACACCTGGCAATAGTGTTAAACTTTTAACGACATCTGCTTCTCCCAATAGTACAGGAAGTCTTCTAACAGTTTTGATGTCAAGACTTTCAACTCCCATGGATACAGATCTAATATTTTCATCTGGCGCATCAGCAGTTACGGTAACACTGTTCAAAACTGTAATTTGATCGTATAGCTCCATGTTATGAGTACCACTAGAAAGCACATTAAGGTTGCTGACGCCATTTTCATAACCTACATAGCTGACTCTGAATTGTTGCTTTCCTAAAGGGACTTCGATCTTGTAGAAACCATTTTTATCAGTGTTAACACCTTCACCTGAGCTCACCGAAAACACACCTGCACCGGCAATCACCTCACCCGTTTTTCCATCATAAATAAAACCGGAAATGTTGGCTGAGCTACCTTGAACTGCCATTGCGTTTCCTACCGCGATTATTTCATCACTTGATATGGGTCTTTCTGAGATTTCTAAATTTGCTGGTCGAAAGCCTTCTTGCGGTAGAATGATAAAGGTTCGAGCATCAAATCTTTCAGTTTTTAAATTAAGTGGAGCAAGTGCATTGTTCAGAAGAGTGATGAAAGGCACTTCGTTAAATTCTCCCTGTAGTTTTTGATCGGTGAACCAATCCTCCTTAAAAAAGACTTTGATCCCGAATTTAGTTTCGCTTTGATGAATGAATTCGCCCAAGCCTTGATCAAAGATGCCAGATACAAGGAATTCGTTTTGACTTTGCGCTTTACAAAAAATACTTAGTCCAAGAAGCAGCGTAAAAAATAAAGATTTAGATGTCATTTAGTTTTGTAGTGTTGAATAAAGCCCAAATAATCTATTACTGAAGTCTTCATTCTTGATATATTATGTTTAGTATTCTGTGATTTTCAGATGAAAGTAAGGAAAAAATAATTATCAAAAGAATAATATCGACAAGTGGCGGATTTCAATTTTGGATTTGATTCATTCTTAAATAGTTAGGCCACGAGTGATTTTTTTTTGACACATCGCTTTGCAGACTTTTAAAGCGACTGATCCCAATGAATCTTCTAAATTCTTATTACAAACTTTTAGCTCATTCGCTTCATCCTGTAACAGGTTCATAAAAGGGAAGTGTAATGATTTTATGTTCCAGTCGTATTAGTAAAAAAAACTGTTCTCTTTTGTTTTAATTGAATCAGTACATGATAGTAGTATTTAAAATATGTAAAAATTTTGTTAAAATATTGTCAAAAACTTGTTTGGCTGCTCGTTTTAACTAGATTTGTAGTTCTTCGAAACTCAAAATATAAAACAACAAAAATGAAAAAAAGGAATATTCTCATCGTGGTTGGTGTGTTTGTGGCCATCATTATTTTTTTTATCACCAAGGTGAATGAAGGCTCTTCTGATACCAAGGAAGTTTTCACCCAAGTTCAGAAAGGCCAGTTTAGGTCTGAGGTCACTGCTTCAGGCGAGTTATTCGCCAAAAGTTCTGTAGAAATTATGGGGCCGGGGGGAATGCAAAGCGCAGGTATTTATCAAACTACCATTGAGCATATCATAGAGGAGGGTAAAGTTGTCAACGCTGGAGACTACGTGGCAAGACTAGACCAGACCGAATTGGGTACCCGAATGCAACAGCGCAGAAGTGATTTCACCGTCAGTACTTCAGGATTTACGCAAGCCAAATTAGATAGCGCCATAGACTTAAGAAAGGCCAGAGATAATATGAGTAATCTGGAATTCGAAATTGAAAAGAAGAAATTGGTACTGAGTAATTCTCAATATGAGCCACCTGCAATTGTAAAGGAAAAGCAAATGGACCTTGAAAGAGCGGTGAAACAGCTTGAACAAGAGAAGGAAAACTATGAATTACAACGACAAAAATCCGTTGCTAAAATGCAGGCAGCTGCTGCCAAAATGAGTGACGACAAATTGAAACTCGATAACCTGCTAGATTTACAACGACAGTTCACCATCATGGCGACCGAGCCAGGAATGTTAATTTATAAAAGAGATTGGAGAGGTAATAAAATGGGAGTCGGTTCGCAAGTTTCTGCATGGGATCCAGTAGTGGCTACACTTCCTGATCTTTCTAAAATGGTGTCTAAAACCTTTATTAACGAAGTGGACATTAATAATGTGAAGAAGGGCCAATATGTAGACATTGGCTTAGACGCTTTCCCTGACAAAAAATTGACGGGATTGGTTTTAGATGTAGCCAATATGGGTCAGCAAAGGCCCAATTCAGATTCCAAAGTTTTTGAAATTATCGTTGAAATCCACGAATCCGATACCACGCTTCGACCGGGCATGACCACAAGCAATAAGATTGTAGCCGAGGTTTTAGAAGATGTAATTTTCATTCCTGTGGAAGCTGTACATAGCCAAGGCGATTCGATTACATATGTGGTGGCCAAAGATGGCATCAACATGATCAGACTAGAAGTTAAATTAGGTAAATCTAATTCAGATGAAGTTGTCGTTCTACAAGGCTTGAGCGAAGGTGTCATCTTATATTTATCCGATCCTGAAGGTTTGGAAAGTAAACCACTTAAACGTTTAGCAATGAATGAGAAGTCTATCGCCAAAAAGGACTGATCATGATCAAGAAGCTACTTTTAAATGTCTCAATTGCCTCAGAAGCGGTATTTGCCAATAAAGTGCGTTCTCTGCTTACGGCATTAGGTATTATTTTCGGGGTGGCTGCAGTGATTGCCATGCTCGCTATTGGTGCTGGTGCACAGCAAGAAATTCTAGAACAGATAGAATTAGTAGGTGTGAACAATATTGTGATTACGCCAATCATTGAGCAAAGTGAGGGGGAAGTAGAAGGAGATGCAGGCACAGTAGGCACCCAACAGGATAAAAAGAACTTATCGCTCGGGCTTAATTTTTTAGATGTTCAAAGCATTAAAAAATTGGTGCCGGGTATCGAAATGATCAGTCCAGAGATTGTTTTGGATTCTGAAGTATCAAGACAAGGGTTTAGGCGTACAGCCAAATTGGTGGGCGTGGAAAATACCTTTTTCGAAATCTCAGGATTTGACTTAAGCGAAGGCGAGTTTTTCAATAGTGAACATATCAAAAAAGGAGTGCCTGTTTGCATTATAGGCAAGTCCATCAAATCTAAATTCTTCAGTAGAGAGGAGCCGATTGGTAAGTACATCAAAGTGGGCAGACATTGGCTTAAGGTCATCGGGGTCTTAGAAGAAAGGATGATTTCCGATAAGAGCATCACCAACTTAGGCATCAGAGATTATAATATGGACATTTATACTCCATTGAGTACTGCGCTTATCCGTTACGAAAACCGTGCTATGGTTACCAATTCTACCATTCAAGAGGCAAGACGCAACCAAGATCAGAAAGCAGCGGCTGTAAACTACCATCAATTAGATCGATTGGTTTTGAAGGTGGAGAATACAGAACAAATGAGCTCAATCGCTCAGGTGGTTTCTAAAATGCTAGAGAGAAAACATAGCCAGACCGTGGATTATGAAATTACTATTCCTGAGTTGTTGCTTAAGCAACAGCAGCGCACAAAGAACATTTTCAATTTTGTATTAGGTGGTATTGCGGGCATTTCACTTTTAGTAGGAGGGATTGGTATTATGAATATCATGCTCGCTTCTGTACTCGAACGCATTAAAGAAATTGGGTTGCGTATGTCGTTAGGGGCTACTAAGGTTGATATCGTTTATCAATTTTTGCTTGAGGCCGTTATGATTAGTTTTTCAGGTGGGGCAGTAGGGGTAGTTTTAGGTTTATTGGCGGCCATAGGTATTGCAGAATTGGCCGAAATCCCCACAATTGTAAGCACCTTTTCTATCTTCCTCTCCTTTGGAGTGGCAGTTACTGTGGGGATTATTTTTGGGATTGCTCCTGCCAAGCGTGCGGCTAGTCAAGATCCGATTACTTCGTTGAGGTATGAGTAGGGTAAAGGCTAATATAACGGTTATGCTGGATTTGGTAGCGAGACATTGTCTGCTATCAGCAAACTTTGATGGATTTCAAATATTCAATTTTAAATGCATAGTCTGTATTTCACTTTCGCAATAGTGGCTTCTTCTTTCATTTTCAATCGTGAGTAAAAAAAAGCCCTATGGTTTTGTCCACAGGGCCTATAATTACTACTTGTTGAGCTTCAGTCGGTCATTAATGAGTTTTGACCATTTTTCAATTGTTGGAAGTTCTCCATAAAGCTGTGTGGTAACATCTGAATTGAAAAACTCCAAAGTTATCTCTGACTTGTCTTTGGAAGTCGGAATAAATGTCAATTCAAGTTTGTCAATTACTTTTTGGATTCCTTCCTCGGTTTTAATTGATCTGCTTAAGTTAATCACCTTGCAATTTTTAATATTGGTAAGGTCAATAAATTGCTCAATTACCCTGTTTTTCAGGTGTTTATGGAAAAATATGAAGTTCTTAATTTCATCAATTCCAATTACAAAGTCACCACAAAATTCGTGTTGACTTATTTGGCAATAATGCTGTTTTGCAATTTCTATTAGAGATTGTAACATTTGTTTATCTCTTTTTTTTCTACCTCGGCTCATTGATATAAATGGCACTATGCAGATCGCTATCATAATAGCTCCGGCCATGGCACTTTCTAAATTCATTTTTTTAGTTTTTTAATGTTTGTGAATTGGGCTTTGTAGTGATTTCAAAGCCCTTAAAAATTAATGCATATGTCGATTTTGACAATTGCTGACTAAAAAAGAGGGACTACCAAAAGTAATGGAAGGGGAAAAGGATGTCTGTTTTCCGATTGTGTATCAGAAAATTTCTCGAAATATTGGTGTATTGAGAGAATGCTGTTTCAAATAATTGTTCAGATGTATTGCTTATTGCCGAAAGTCTGTTGTTTGAATTTTTGAAACTTGGGGCAGGTAGATTGTTGTAATTGTTTACCGAACTTTCAGACTGTGAGGTTGGATAGAGAAGATTTGCGGAAAAATCTGAAATTGCCTTTTCTTGATAAGACGTTGAATTGCTAAAATCAGAATGACTAAGTGGATTATTAACAGCTCCTATTGCAAAGCAATAAATAGCTGTTAAAATCACGACACTTAATATGCTAATTCGATTTTTCACGCGCCAAATGTAATCAAGTATTTTATGTTTGAATCGATTTGAATAAACATACTTTTAAAGACTTACTGTTGATCTAGGCGGTATGCTGGGGCGGTTAAATTGCCGCCAATAATAGAGTCAATGTACCTGTGTTTTTATCCTTTCTTTATGTGTTGTGCTTAGCTTGTAAGTTTTTCAAGTCAGGTGTACTTCTGCTTTTGAGGATTTTACAGGTTTGGTGCGCTGCGTGTTTCAATACCTAAGCATGTTCTAAACAAAAAGGATTTAATCTAGCTTAGTGTGACTATAAACCTGACCTGCATTGTGGACAACTTACAATATACCCATTCACTTCTACTCCTCT
>JBLIKG010000129.1:0-6229 GCA_047636255.1 Roseivirga sp.
TGAAGAAGCTAAGCAATGGGCTTTGGAAGCGAAGGAGAAAGGCGAAGCCATTTCGATTGGTTTGGTGGGAGATATCGGTGATGTTTTAGAAAGGCTTTTGCAAGACAATGTGATTCCTGAAATCCTGACGGATCAGACCTCAGCACACGACCCTATCAACGGCTATATTCCAAATGGGCTAAGCCTTGCGGAGGCCAATGAGCTTCGAAAAACGAATGAGAAAGCTTATAAAGATAAATCGCTGAAAAGCATGGCCCGTCACGTTGGCTTTATGCTCGAAATGATGAAGAGAGGTAGTGTTACTTTCGATTATGGAAATAATCTGCGCGAATTTGCACGTCAAGGTGGTGAAACAAGCGCATTTGATTTTCCTGGTTTCGTGCCTGCCTACGTTCGTCCACTTTTTTGTGAAGGCAAAGGTCCTTTCCGTTGGGCGGCACTCTCTGGCGATCCGGAAGATATTTATACGACTGACCAAGCCTTGATTGAGGCTTTTCCAGAAAACACCCACATGATCAATTGGTTGAAGAAAGCCAGAGAGCGTGTGGCTTTCCAAGGCCTGCCTTGCAGAATCTGTTGGTTAGGAATGGGAGAAAGAGAAAAGGCTGGTTTGATTTTCAATGATTTGGTAAGAACAGGCAAAGTAAAAGCCCCGATTGTAATTGGTCGAGATCATTTGGATTGCGGTTCTGTGGCTTCTCCTAACCGAGAAACAGAAGGTATGCTCGATGGTAGCGATGCCGTATCAGATTGGACCTTATTGAATTTGATGGGCAATACCAGTGGAGGCGCTACTTGGGTTTCTTTCCATCATGGAGGCGGAGTAGGAATGGGCTATTCTCAACATGCGGGCATGGTGGTTTTAGCCGATGGCACCGATAGGGCTGAAAGATGTCTTAAAAGAGTTTTGCATATTGACCCAGCAATGGGCGTGATTCGCCATGCAGATGCTGGTTATGAAACTGCCATCGCTAAAAGTGATGAATTCGGATTGACAATTTGATTATGAACCAACTCAAATTAATCGGCCCATTTAAGCAGCTGGTCACCATGGGGGGCTTGTCGCTTAAAGGTGCGCTGAAAGATGAGCAATTACCAGTCCTAGAAGGTGATTTTGGGGTTTTATGCGAAGGAGAAACCATAAAGGAAATTGGTGTTTTTGCCAACCTATTTGAAAGGAACAAGAGCGAAAACCTTGAAGTAATTAAGCTCGAAGGTGACTTTGTTGCCTTGCCAGGTTTTATCGATTCACATACGCATATCTGTTTTGCAGGAAGTCGTGCCAGAGATTATGCCATGCGCAATGCTGGGAAAACTTACTTAGAAATGGCTGAACAAGGCGGAGGCATTTGGTACACCGTGACTCAAACACGTGCAGCAAGTCAAATTGAATTAGAAGCAGGAATTAAAACCAGAGCCGATCGCCATTTGGCCGAAGGGGTGACTACCATAGAAGTGAAAAGTGGTTATGGACTTTCAATTACCGAGGAATTGAAAATGCTCAGGGCGATCAAACAGTCAAATTCTGAGCATCAAGCTGATTTTATACCGACTTGCTTAGCCGCGCACATGCTGCCTAAAGATTTTCAAGGCTCAAAAAAGGAGTATTTGGCTCAAATGGTTCAAGAGTTATTGCCAGTATTGAAGGCAGAGAAACTTAGTAATCGCATCGATATTTTTGTTGAGTCGAGTGCCTTTTCTTCTGAAGAGGGAAAGGTTTATTTAGAAGAAGCCAAAGCATTGGGTTTCGAGTTGACTGTACATGCTGATCAATTTACTGTAGGTGGAAGTGCCTTGGCAGTTGAGGTTGGAGCGATTAGTGCCGATCATTTAGAGGCAAGTACTGAGGAGGAAATTCAAATATTGGCAAAGAGCGAAACCATAGCCACGGCATTGCCTGGGGCAAGCTTGGGCTTAGGCTGTGCCTTTACGCCTGCTCGAAAATTATTAGATGCTGGTGGTAGTTTAGCCATAGCAAGTGACTGGAACCCAGGCTCAGCTCCAATGGGCGATTTGCTGATGCAGGCAGCGGTACTTGGGACTATTCAAAAACTTACCAACGCAGAAGTTTTAGCAGGGATTACTTATCGCGCAGCGGCCGCATTATCTCTGATGGATAGAGGAACTTTAGAAGCAGGTAAACTGGCCGATATGGCCATTTTCTCGTGTTCTAATTATCAAGAAATTCTTTACCAGCAAGGGAAGTTAAAACCGAGTATGGTCATCAAAAAAGGTCAAAAAGTGAATTGATATGATACGCTTAAAACCAGCAGATAAACAACTTTGGAAAGGTAGAAATGACCCTAATTCAGGTAGACTAAATTATTGGCATGAGTTGGTCGCACTTTATGACCTTGACGAACTAAAACCTGCTGGTCATACTCAAATTGCTCTGCTTGGCTATGCCTGCGAAGAAGGAGTAAAGCGAAATCAAGGAAGACTTGGTGCTGCAAACGGGCCAGATGCCATTCGAAAAATGTTAGCGGTTTTACCCAATCATTTTGATAAGGAAACCTCCTTGCTGGATTTAGGTAATATTGAATGTGACGATCAACAACTCGAAACGACTCAGGCTTTTTTAAGTCAGTCCGTCACTCAATTATTGGAGGTAGGTGCTTTCCCTATTCTTTTGGGAGGAGGTCATGATATCGCCTATGCGCATTATACTGGAATTCGTGACTTTCTCAACCAAAATTCTAGTCAAAAGAAAATAGGCATTGTGAATTTAGATGCTCATTTTGACTTGCGTGACAATGCAAATGGTAATACCTCAGGTACTCCATTTTTTCAGATTGCCCAAGACTGTAAAGAAGCAAATCAAGACTTTCATTATCTCTGCTTAGGCATTCAGAAGGCAGCCAATACCAAAACTCTCTTCGAAACGGCAGAAAGACTAGGCGTAGAGTGGGCTGAAAGTACGGACTACATTGTCCAAAATTGGATTAAGATTGAGCAACAATTGCTGGCTTTTATCCATAAAGTAGATGTCGTTTATTTAACAATCGACTTAGATGGATTTTCATCTGCTTATGCCCCAGGTGTTAGTGCGCCATCACCAATGGGCTTTGCACCTGATGTTGTATTGAAAACACTTGAGGTTCTTTTTCAATCGAAAAAAGTAACCAGTGTTGACATAGCCGAAATGAATCCAGCTTACGATCAAGGTAATGCTACGGCTCGGTTAGCGGCTAGATTAGTGCACTTCATTACGGATTTAATTTGAGTTTAAGATGGAATATTAACTCTTGCCACCTTTACAAGTCATCTCGCAGAGATCTTTTCACGATAGAAAGGATTGATCTCAAAAGCCTATCATTCGCTCGGTTTTGCTGAGTGACTTTACACCTCACTAGTTTACTGAAAAAGATTCCTTGCATGCAGGCAGGCTGCGGAATGGCTTAGTTAATGGTTTTTAGTGTAGTATTAACCTTCCCTGCAAGTCATCTCGCAGAGATCTTTTCACGACAGAAGGCATTGATCTCAAAAGCCCATCAGTCGCTCGGTTTTGCCGAGTGACCCTGCAAGTCATTAGTTTACTGAAAAGGATTCTTGCGGAATGACTTAGTTAATGGTTTTTAGTGCAAGTCCTAGCCACCCCTGCAAGTCATCTCGCAGAGATCTTTTCACGATAGAAAGAATGGGCCTACTTTAATATTCACCTCTGATCCTCTAGTGGAATAGTCAATGGTAAAATCCATTCTGAATGCCCAAAATGAGACCTTTTAACCTTTGTTAGATCGATATTCGGATCAATGAGGTTTTGGTATTTCCTTCCATTCAAGGAAGCCCTAGCTTCAGCATAGACCTCTACCTCAATACCCATTTTATTATGCTCTGACTTGATGTGTTGAGCTAATAGCCAGATCATTCCTGGGTTTCCATCCATCGAATCTTCTTGCCAGTCTTCTATATAGCGATCAGGCTCAATTTCTAATACCTCACCCGTTTGTTTATTGCGAACCAAAAATAAAGTCCTGCCCGATTTACTTCGCAATTTCATATGCCAAGCATACTTATGCCCTTCTTCTGTCCAATGCACTAAACCCGGAATCAGTAGATGCCTAAATGGAAGAAATACCTGAATGGCCATAAATAGACCTATAGGTATTAAAACCCATTTTTTAACATTAAAATCAGGGATTTCAGCTTTAAATTCTTTGATAGATTTTGAAGATCTGCCAATGCTTAATAACCTTCTTGGCCAATCTGGGGCGAAAAATAAGCTCGTAGCAGCAATCATAAACCAAGGGAAAATACCAATCTCGAAAAGCTGGGTATTCATCAAATGGAAAAGGCAAATCGCAATAAAGCCTAATGGTCGCGTCTTCCTGAAAAGTAAAATAGGTACAACTAATAAGTCTAATAAAAGACCGCTGTAAGACATGATCATAATCATCCAATCTTCAGTAAAGTATTTGCCAATTATTGGAAAGTCTAAATCACCTAAAAGCCAATTGTGCAATGGATATCCCCTTAACCAATCGGTATTGATTTTGGCAATTCCCCCAAAAAAATAAGGAACACCTATGGTAAAACGAATCAGCCATAAATTCCATGCTTGATTATAATTTGATTTGATGTTTTTGAAAAGTCGTGCGTCAATAGAAAATGCTCGATTAGCGGGAATGAAAATCATGATTAAGCTTACTAGAATCACGAGGTAGAAGTGATTGAGGTAGCGCGCCTGCTCAAGTAAATAAGTATAACTGAAGAGGAAGAAAAAAAGGACAGTACTGATCCTGTACAGAAACCCGATGGCTATGAATATCGCTAGTGCTCCTAAGACATACCATACAACATGCATGGCATCCGCAGAAAGCGGTTGAAAGTGGAAAGGAGCATAAGAGAAATTAAATCTTGGCTCCACCCAATAACGGTTGATCCAATCATGATCGAAATAGCGTGTAACTTCCCAAAACATGATGCCTCCAAACATTAATCTGAAGAGAACAATGGTGCTATTTTCAATAGGGGCAAAGAGGTTGATTAGCTTCTTCTTACTCCATATTTCGGAGATGTCTCCCGTTTGTATTTGCATTGTAACTAACGAATTGAATTTTGTTGAATAACTTCAGACTTCAAATTAGGAATTTTTTTAAAAGATATGACCTCCAATTTGAGTTCTGTTCTTATGGTAATAATATGATATGAGTTATTAAATTAAAGTTTTATCTATGGCTTTTATTGAATTTAGAAATTTTTGTTAAACCAATATTTCAAGGTCTTTTTCAGAAGAATATTTCTTCATCCTTTTATTCTACGAAATATCATTAGATAAATTGAAAACAAATGACTTTAATAAAATGTATCTTTACAGCATAAAAGCCTAGGCTAAAAATGTAAAGATTTTTATTGTCACAATCTGATTAGTTGAACCTTAAGACTTAATATGATTTTAGAAAAAGAGGAGCAGACCACTTCTAAGCTTCGCGCCCCATTTAAGAAAGTAATCTTCAAGAAGTTAACCTTGGATGGTTTTCAAAAGGATGTTAACGATCGCGTGGATCAATATTTTTCCTCAAACAATATTTCGAAAAGCGCTAATTCAAGTATGGTAATTAAGACCATATGGATTTTGATCGGATGGGTTGCGACTTATGCCTTTATCATTTCAGGTCTTATCAGCCCGTTAGGAATGCTAGGTTTGGCCTTAGTGCATGGTTTTTTCTCTGCCATGATTGGGTTAAATATTGCTCATGATGCCATTCATGGTTCTTATACTAAGAATCCTAAGCTTAATCATATCTTAGGTCTGTCTTTTAACTTCATGGGCGCAAACGATTATGTTTGGAAAATCAGTCATAACCTTGTTCATCATACTTATACCAATATTCCTGATCATGATGGTGATATTGAGCAACCACCAATCCTCAGATTACAACCAAATCAAGACTTATGGTGGGTCCACCGTTTTCAGCATGTTTATGCCTATTTCTTATACAGTCTAGCCACCTTATCATGGGTGTTATTAAAAGATTATAAAAAGTTCTTCCAGCATCAGTTGGGTGGTCATTACCGAAAAGATTTTCCAAAAAGAGAAATTGTAAGATTGTTTTTCTACAAAGCACTTTATTATTCAATTTTCTTGGTGGTCCCTATTTTAGTGATTGACTTAGCTTGGTATTGGATCATTTTTGGCTTTGTTGCTAGTCACTTGTTAGAAGGCTTTACTGTAGCTGTTATTTTTATGCTGGCCCATATTATTGAAGGAACATCTTTTCCTGAACCT
>JBLIKG010000130.1:0-6212 GCA_047636255.1 Roseivirga sp.
CGTCTCATTTTGACAAAGGAACAATTTAAAGGATGCTTTGACCTCTGGTTCGATGAACTTAGAAACTACATCAGTTATAGGTGCTGTGACACCGACTTGGCCACCGACATAGCACAAGAGACTTTTGTAAAGGTTTGGGAAAAGCAGTTGGAATTTGAAGGCAACAAAACCAAAGCATTACTTTATAAAATAGCCAAGGACTTATGGATTTCACATTATCGAAAGACACAGTCAGAAGGCAAATACAGATTGAATTTTAGCTTTAAATTAGAAAGCAACGATACAGAAGAGCAACTCAATTATCAGGAGTTGAAAGACAATTACGAGAAGGCACTGGCGGTAATGCCAGAAAAACGGAGGGTAGTTTTTTTGATGAGTAGAATGGAAAGTTTAACCTATCAAGAAATCTCCGAAAGGCTTGAAGTCTCGGTAAAAGCAGTAGAAAAACGGATGAACCTAGCGATTCAGGAATTACGAAACATATTGGGTCATGGCAAATAAAAACACAAATAAGGATTCGAATACGGGAGAAGAACAACTCTTCTCAAAGCTTGAACTTTCTTATAAAAAGTCGAAAGCCGATGTTTGGTCTGAATTAGCTTCTATCATAGACGAGGCTCCAGCCAATGAAGAAATCATGGCTACGCCTCCAAAAGCAAAGTCGATCAGCTGGATTCCTTTGAGCATTGCTGCTTCGATTGTACTTTTCTTGAGCTTTGGGCTCTTTGCCAGATTATATACCCAAACCATAGAAGTGGGCGCAGGAGAATTAAGCAGTCATACCTTGCCTGATGGCTCAATAGTTCATTTAAATGCGGTATCATCTATACATTACAATCCTTATTGGTGGCGATTTAATCGCGAGGTAGGCTTGGAAGGCGAAGCCTTTTTTGAAGTTGAAAAAGGAGAGCGCTTTACCGTGATTTCTAAGCTGGGTTCAACCCAAGTACTAGGAACGAAATTCAATATTTATGCCCGTGGAGATGCATATGAAGTGTTTTGCGAAACGGGTAAGGTGCAAGTAAGTGATAGCCAATTGGCAAAAGTCATTCTTTTGCCAGGTGAATTTGCCGAAATCAAAGCGAATAAAGTAGCCAAGTCTACAGCGCAAGTACAGTCTACAATAATTCTAGCATGGAGACGTGGCCAGTTCATGTACAATACCACACCGTTTGCTAAAGTGTTTTCTGATTTAGAACGCCAATATGACGTCACAATTCTGATTGAGGACCAAACCATCGCGACCGAAAATTATACTGGCATCTTTGAGCGACCAGAGCAAATAGAAGATGCCTTAAAAATCATTTCCTTAGGCTTTGATTTAACTTTCGAGAAAAAAGTAGACGGTTCATATCTTATTAAGAAGAAGTAAAACATCTTGAAAACCAGAATTTACTTCGGCCTGCTTATCCTTTTGTGCTTTTCAGTACAAACGAAAGCGCAATCTATAATGCTCAATTATAAAGGAGAACCGCTGAATGAGATCCTGCTCGATCTTAATGATCAATATGGGATTCAAATTTCGGTGAACGCTAGTTTAGCCAATGATTGCCTGATTACAATCAATAAAGAGTTTACCACCATGGACATGGCACTGAAAGCATTGGCCGATCAATGCAAGTTGATCATGGAGAAAATTGGGAAGGTGTATACATTTCGAACTAGAGAAGCTGAAAAATCCCTAATTGAGGAAGATAAAGCGATGAACAAAGCACCGAATCCGGTGCTATACTTGTATCAGGGCATCATTGTGGAACTCAGGACCGAAGAGCCCTTGCCTTTTACGTCTTTAAAACTGAGCAATCAAAGTCTCATTTCTGATGAAAGCGGTCGCTTTGCTTTCAAATCAACAGCAGTAAAAGAGAGTGTAGAATTCAGAAGTTTGGGTTTTGATATTGTTGAAGCTGAGCTTTCTCCAGGCAATAACCTTGTGGTGACGCTGACACCCAAATCAGTTGAATTGAACACGATTGAAGTAGTGGGCAGAAGGGATGAGTTTTCTGTCACCAATGTAGGTGCCAAGGCAGGCTATATGCAGTTCAATGATATTAATAACAGCTTGATGCCGGGTCTCAGTAATAATTTGATTTTCAATAATCTTCGACTTTATCCAGGTATTATGGCCGCAGGAGAATCTATTGCTGATTTTGTCATCTGGGGTTCTTATGCTGGTCAAAACCATGTGACTTATGATGGGATAAGCCTTTTTAACAGTTGGGGCATTAATGATGATATGGGCAGGGTAAACCCTTACATGGTGAAAAATGTAGAAGTCTATAAAGGTGGTTATAGTGCAGCTTATGGCGATAGAATAGGTGGTGTGGTATTGATTGATGGGAAAACAGGTAACCCCAATCAAATCGATGCGAGGGCCAGCTTAACCAACCAATTGGGGAGCGCTTATTTGAATGTACCTATGTTCAATAAAACTTCCACTTTGCAAATTGCAGGACGTAAAACACTTTTCGAGTCTTTCAATCTCTCCTCAGACTTCAGTGGCGATACCACGCTCATTGTACCAAAATACAACTATAGCGATCTTCATATAAAATTCAGTACGCTCTTTAAAAATGCAGATAGACTTGAAATAAGCTCTATTATAAGTCAAGATGAATATGAGGGTCAGCAAAATGTTGGAAAGCAAAATAACATACTTCAAGATGTTAATGTGAATTCGGAACAATACGGTACTTCTGTGAAATACATTAAGAATTGGAATCAAGGTGGACTGTCATCCTTCATTTTCTCGCAAAGCGAATACCGACCAGAACTGACTACTAATTACTTTTTAGACTTTAATAATACAGGTGAAGTCAGAAAGCTAAGAAGTGAAATTTGGACAAACCCCATCAGCGAATACAGAGCCAAATTAACCCACAGCTTTGCCGCCATTCGAGGCAATCAGCTTCAGCTCAGTGGTGAGTTTATCAATAATAAAACTAGCTTTCAATCTAGCGATCGGGGGAGATTACGAGATAATTCGAGCGAAGCCTTGAGCCGAATTTCGCTATACGCCACAGATCGAATTGTGTTAGCGCCCCATTTTGCAATAGAAGCAGGGCTTAAAGCAGATATCCCTTTTACAGGAAGTAAAGTCTATTTTCAACCTAGGTTGAACGGAAGGCTTGACCTCTCCAAGCGATGGAATGTTAACTTTGGATGGGGGGTTTATAACCAGTTTGTTTCGAGGAATTCCATCATAGATGAAATTGATAATCGATCAGATATTTGGCAAGTAGCTGATGGCAAGAAGGTTCCAGTTTTGTCATCTACGCACAATGTTTTAGGACTGGGTTATCAAGGGAAAAGCTTTGAAATCAGTGCTCAGGCCTATTATAAACTCTCTAGCGGTTTCAGCCGCTATGTATTGAACAGGAGAGGAGTATCTGAATTTATTGAAGGCGAAGCAAAGGCCCAAGGCATCGATATTTTCGCGAAGAAGCAAGTCAGTAGACATCAGTTCTGGGTTTCTTATTCTTTGGCCAAAGTGGAAGAACGTTTTACGGTGAGAGGAAGGACTTCCAATTATCGTCCAGCGCCTCAAAACCAACTGCACGAGTTGAAAGCAGCGGCTGTATTTAACTTTAATCCCTTTAAACTATCAATTACCAATGTCTATGGTTCAGGCTTTGATAACCGCACAATTGACCGTAATCGCAACCTGAATAACACCTATTTGAGAACAGACTTTGCTGCGCAATACCAATTCGATTTGAAAGCCTTTGGGGTAGAAACGGGAATCTCTCTTTTGAACATCTTTAATAATGAAAATGTACGATTGAATCAGTCGATTAATGTGCCAGATGGTGGAATTTTGAACACAGTTGGTATTCCTTTTACACCTACCATTTACGTTAATTTTAGGTTTTAGACAGTCATCACTAAACCGTCATTCTGAGTAAGAGTAATTCTCGACCGAGAAGTAATCGACCGAAAGAATCCGTACCTATAATAATCTGTTGTTCTGAACTTGTTTCAGAATCCGTCTGTTTTAGGCACCATTAAAAGTGACATTTATACTTTTTTTAAGTCATCCCGCAGCTTGTCTGCCACATGCAGGGGATATTTTTCAGCAAACACATATCTGATTACTTATAGAACGTCAAAAGATTTCTTCGAAATGACTTAAAATGAGGAAAGCCTGTTTTCTCAAATGATCCTTATAATCGCTCGGTTTTACCGAGTGATCGATATGGCTTGTGCTTAGTCAGTTTTGCAGTGTAATGGAGATTCCATCCGAAGCATCGGATCGAAGCATAGGATGAGCTAGTAATGACGCTCCGAATTAATTCATTGGAAGCCAAAACAACACTCCCTTTTTGGTGTTCAATTCTCATGGAAGAAATAGGCAGGGAAAACGTGAAGATAAGACCGAACATCACCACAATTGAAAACAATGCTGACACCAGCATTGTAGAACAATTCCAGAATGATGTACTCAGGCCAATCATAAAGATGCAGCATGATTTGCTTATGGCCTATTTCAAAAACTACATCGCGCAGAAGAAAATCAACTTCAATGGCTTGCCTACCTTTAAGCAAATCGAATTTGTTGAAAGCTTTATGAAAAGTGATCTTGGATTCAGAGGCGAATTAAGGGGCTGTGTCATTGGTCAGTTTACTATGGCTGAATACGAACAATATGTTGCTGCTAAATCAGAGATGAACAAACGAATGATCAACATCATACAGCAACGGATCCTAAGTAACCTTACAGCAATTAATCCTTCACCAACCTTATAGAAAAACCATATTGCTTGTGGAAGTTCGCGACAATCATTGAAGCGAAATCATAATTGGTTTGGTAGTACCATGAGTAATCTGGGTTATACGCAGAACTCGTCCACCAAAAGGCATTGAAGCCAGTATTGATAAATCGGCCATCTGTATATTCTCTTCTTCCAGAAGGTAGGGCCGTGAATCCGCTTATATTATTAGCGCTTGTATTAGGGGCATTCCAATGGGTATTTCCTGCTTCCTTAATTTTACCACCTGCTACTTGCATTCCACCTAATCTAGTGGCCATTTGTTCCCATTCTTGGATGGTAGGCACATGCCAACCCGCAGGTGCAATATTCCGACTATCAGACACTACAAACCAATTGTACAATCTTCCATTGGTAGCTAATTCATCGATATCCGCAGTGTTTTCATAACTACTATAAGCAGGAGAGGTCAAGGCTGTCCAAGCAGAGTTAGCGGTCACTTCAGCTATCACTTCGCCATTTCTAAATTTGGTAGAACGAAGGTTCTCCGCCATCCAAATTTGGTCGCCAATTTCAATGGTTTTGTATGAAAAACCATCATTGTCTTTCATACTTCCATAGGAAAGGTCCGTATTGAATTCCGCACTACTCACACCATTCGAGATTTCATCATCATCTCCACAACTTACATTGAGGCTTAAAACTGCCATTAAGAGGATAATAAGGAGGTGTTGTGCGTTAATTAATTTCATACGATCGCTTGTTTTGGTTAAGGAAAAAATATTCCAATTACGATAATACAGAATTACCTTTCTGCATTTCGATTTTGACCTACGTCTTAAATACACAGCCCAATTGAAATGGCGGTTTTTAATACATCATTACTACCACAAGTGGTGTAAATACTTGCTTAAATAACCCCTAAGGCCAGTTGAGATGCAACCATAGGCAGCAACTATCTAATTGCTATCTTTTTAGCCCATCGATTGCGTTCGCCCACTATACTGAGCAAATAAACACCTGAGGCTGGGTATGTAATTGAAGTTTCAACATTACTTGTAACCACACGATTGATTCGTTTGCCATATAAGTCGTAGAGGTAAATAAACCGTTTCTCAGCTGCGCCAAAGCCTAATTGGATCTCCCCATTCATAACTTTTAAACTTGGTTCGAAATCAGAAGAATTATTGACTTCGTAGAGATAACGCTCTTGGAATACCTCTCCAGAATTTTCTAAAACAGCTACTTGTATCTCATAAGCGCCATGAGGTAGATTCAAATCAGCGATGTTGAGGTTGATAAATGATGCATCATTAGTTTGAGGACTAATCACCTCCGTCTCATTATATACTTCATTCGCACCTTCAAGTATGTTTATCACTACACTGTAGTTATTGGTCGAGACAGGCAAAAAAGCATGTGCTGAAAGTACATCATCTCTAAAGCTTGAACCAAAGGCAATTTCCTTATTCATATAACTAACACTGGGTACACCCACAGTCGGTA
>JBLIKG010000131.1:0-6191 GCA_047636255.1 Roseivirga sp.
ACTGATCAAGGCTGATGACGAGTCTGCGATGAAGCCAGAAATGGGCAGGCTCTATAAAACCTATGCTTTGCGCTGCAAAAAGGCAGATGCAATGGATTTTGATGATTTACTCTTCAATACAAACGTCCTTTTTAGAGATCATTTAGATGTACTGAACAAATACCAACACCGATTTAAGTATGTTTTGGTAGATGAGTTTCAGGATACTAATGTGTCCCAATACGTGATCACCAAAAAACTATCTTCTGTTCATCAAAACATTGCCGTTGTTGGTGATGACGCACAAAGTATTTATGCCTTTAGAGGTGCTGATATCGAAAACATCTTAAATTTCGAAAAAGACTTTCCAGACTTGAAAGTCATTAAGCTAGAACAGAATTACCGTTCTACTCAAAACATCGTCAATGCTGCCAATTCTGTAATTGCCCTTAATAAAGGACAGCTGAAGAAAACTGTTTGGACGGCCAATGGAGAAGGAAACCAAATCAGTCTTATTAAATCGGTTTCCGATAATGAAGAAGGCCGTTTTGTGGCTTCAGAAATATTTGAAAAGAAGGCAAGCGAAAACTATAAAAACGAAGATTTCGCAATTCTATATCGTACCAACAGCCAATCTAGGTCGATGGAAGAGGCCTTAAGGAAATCCGGAATTGCTTACAGAATTTACGGTGGTCTTTCCTTCTACCAACGGAAAGAGATCAAAGACTTGATGGGTTATTTAAGATTTGCCATCAACCAAAACGATGAACAATCCTTCAGAAGAATTATTAACCTTCCAAAACGCGGCATTGGAGACACTTCCGTTGAAAAGATTGTAGTTGCTGCTTTTGAACATGACATTCCATTGTGGGAAGTACTTACCAATATTAATTCCTTTCTACCCGGGCGGGCTGCAAATGCCGTGAGCGACTTCGTTACATTGATCAAGAGCTTCAAAATTTCGGCTGAAACCAAAGACGCTTATGAAGCAGCTAGCCATGCCGCTAAAAACTCGGGACTACTAAAAGAGCTTTACGAAGACAAAACAATTGAAGGACTCAATCGATATGAAAACGTACAAGAACTTTTGAATGCGATCAAAGAGTTTGTGGATACGCCAGAACTAGACGACAAATCACTGAGCTCATTTTTACAAGACATTGCTTTACTTACCGATCAGGATAAAAACAATCAAGAAACCGATGTGGTGACTTTGATGACTATCCACTCTGCCAAAGGGCTGGAATTCAAGAATGTCTTTCTAGTAGGAATGGAAGAAGATCTTTTCCCATCTCAAATGATGATGAGCAGTCGAGCTGATTTGGAAGAAGAGAGACGGTTATTTTATGTTGCCATCACCAGAGCGAAAGAAAATCTCTACTTTACCTATGCCCTCTCTCGCTATCGTTTTGGCCGATTAATGAATTGCGAGCCAAGTCGATTTATCGAAGAAGTGGACCCTAGTTTTATTAAAGTAAACACCCGACATGGAAGTCGAGAACCAAAGTTGGGCAACTCTATTAGCGCCCCAGGCGTTTCTTCTAATTATGCTCGAAACCTTATTGCAAACCGAAATAACGCTCCTAAAACGCCCCCTCAGTATCACAAACCAGCCAGCGATTTTAGTCCTAGCGACACTTCAAACTTAAAAGAAGGAATGAAGGTAGAACACCCAAAATTTGGCTTTGGCAAGGTTCATAAAATGGAAACTGAAGGTAGTAATCGAAAAGCCAAAGTGATCTTTGAGAATTTTGGTGAAAAAACCCTTTTATTGAGTTTCGCGAAGCTTAGGATTGTAGATTAAGGGGTGAATCAAATATCAATCGCCCATAAGCCGTTAGTCTTAAGGAATTATTGTTAATTTCGTCTTATAAACAAAATTATGAATTTAGAATACAATACTCAGAGAGAGGACGTGATCCAAAAAGAATATGGACGCAACGTTCAGAAACTGGTTGAATATATCAAAACGGTAGAAGACCAAGAAAAAAGAGATCAGTATGCTTTAACGCTTACAGATCTAATGAGGCAAATTAACCCCAATTTGCTTCGCGAAAATGCAGAATACGATCAAAAAGTTTGGGATGATTTATACATCATGTCTCGCTTCGATTTAGAGGTAAACTCCCCTTTTCCAATGCCCGAAAAGTCATCTATTGGTAAAAAACCACAGAGAATGGCTTATAAAACCAACGAAATCAAATTTCGCCACTATGGTAGAAACCTTGAAGTAATGGTACAGCGCACCATAGAAATGGAAGATGAAGAGGCCAAAGAAAACGGAATCGTCCATATTGGAAGATTAATGAAAAGCTTCTTTTCTAATTGGAACAAAGACAATATTGAAGACGAAGTAATTGCCCAACACATTCACGCGATGTCTAAAGGACAATTAAAAGTGAATATTGAAAAGGTAAAAGAAGAAGGTCTCTTCAACACAAGCACTCGAGAAAGAAGGTCTCCTTCAAACTCATCTGGGCCTTCAAATCAAAATAGAAAAAAGAACTACACAAACAAACGCAGACGCAGTTAATTAAATTTCCATGGCTTCTTTTTTAATCGAAGGCGGTACCAAACTTCACGGTGAAATCATTCCCCAAGGTGCCAAAAACGAAGCATTACAAATTGTATGCGCGGTTTTATTAACTCCTGAGTTAGTTACTCTTCACAAAGTCCCAGACATACGTGACGTAAATAAGCTCATCGAATTGCTCGAGGCCATGGGTGTAGAAGTTAAGTTTTTAGGCAATGAAAGCTACAGCTTTTGTGCTAAGCACGTCAATATAGATTACCTAGAAACTTCTGAATTTAGGACTAAAGCATCTTCTTTAAGAGGCTCAATCATGATTTTGGGACCACTTTTAGCCCGGTTTGGTAAGGCCAAAACTTCGAAGCCAGGTGGAGATAAAATTGGAAGAAGAAGATTAGATACCCACTTCATTGGTTTTCAAAAACTAGGGGCGCGCTTCTTATACGAAGCTGAAACAGGAATGTATCATATCGATGCTTCTCACTTGAAAGGCACCTATATGTTGCTCGATGAAGCTTCGGTAACTGGTACAGCCAATATTCTAATGGCAGCCGTGATGGCAAAGGGTAAAACCACTATTTACAACGCTGCATGCGAACCATATTTACAGCAACTATGTAAAATGCTGAACTCCATGGGTGCTAAAATCACAGGCATTGGATCAAACTTATTACATATCGAAGGTGTAGATGCCCTTGGCGGAACCGATCACACCATGCTTCCAGATATGATTGAAATTGGTTCGTTCATTGGTATGGCGGCCATGACCCAATCGGAGATCACCATCAAAAATTGTAGACTAGACCAACTAGGCTTGATTCCTGAGACATTCCGCAGACTTGGAATTCAAATGGAATTCAGAGGTGACGATATCTACATTCCGAGCCAAGAACGATACGAAATCGAAACGTTTATTGACGGTTCAATTATGACCATTGCAGATGCTATTTGGCCAGGTCTTACTCCTGACCTTTTGAGCATTGTGCTGGTTGTAGCGACTCAAGCCAAAGGAACCGTGCTTGTTCATCAAAAAATGTTCGAAAGCCGCTTATTCTTTGTTGATAAACTTATTGACATGGGTGCCCAAATTATTCTTTGCGACCCTCACAGAGCCACAGTGATTGGTCTTAACCGCCAACAAAAACTTAAAGGGATAAGAATGACCTCGCCAGATATTCGTGCCGGTCAAGCGCTTCTAATTGCCGCACTTTCTGCTGAAGGCAATAGTGTAATAGACAACGTTGAACAAATAGATCGTGGTTATCAGCACATCGATAAGAGATTAAATGCATTAGGTGCAAAGATCGTAAGGCAGTAAACCGACTGAATAACAGAATTTAAAGGCACATATTAAATGTGCCTTTTTTTTATCCAAATAGTGAGACACTAAGTTTAAGTTAGAAATAAAATTATCGAATATGTCAAAGCCACATCACCACGAATCGCATCTTCACGGACAGTCAAAATGGTTCGCTAAATTTCAAGAGTATATTGGTGAATTCATTTATGGTGGCATTGATGGAAGTGTAACCACTTTTGCTGTGGTGGCGGGTGCCGCGGGTGCTCATCTCGATTCGGCAGTAGTCATCATTTTGGGCTTTGCCAACCTCTTTGCTGATGGTTTTGCGATGTCAGTAGGTAGTTATCTTTCAACTAAATCAGAAAAACAAAATTACGATAAACACAAAGCAGTAGAATATTGGGAAGTAGATCATCTCCCCGAAAAAGAAAGAGACGAAATACGTGAGATCTATGCTGCTAAAGGCTTCGAAGGCGACTTATTGGAGCAAGTGGTAGCCAAAATCACAGAAGATAAGGACCGTTGGGTAGATGTGATGATGAAAGAGGAGTTATACATGACCGAAGAGACTAAATCACCATTTCAAATGGGATTGGTTACTTTCATCTCTTTCCTAATCATGGGTTTCGTTCCCTTGATCGTTTATGTATTAGATTATACCAGTGGTTTAGAAGCCGATCTATTTTTATGGTCCTCAATTCTCACCTTTGTCACTTTTGCTGGAATAGGTTATGCCAAAAGCTATGTTACCGCCACGAGCAAGGTAAGAGGAGTGCTTGAGACTTTATTTTTAGGTGGTTCTGCCGCTGTTTTAGCTTATTATGTTGGTGTTATTTTAGAAAAGATCATCTCCTAAAGCAGCCTTCTTTCAAAGTCCTTGTCACTAATTGATGAAATTGGTTTATTTTGAAGATCAAATTCTAAGCAATGGTCAAGTTCGGAACTTCTCGTAGACTTAGCAAAGTCAAAAAAGCAGATATAATTACATATCTACTAGAGATCTTCATTGTGATCTTCGGAATAACTGTAGCTTATCAACTAAATATTTTCTATGAAGACAAAAAAGACTTAAAATTAGAACGGGGTGCAATTGAAAAAGTGCACACTGAGAATGAATTGAACATGATGCAATTTGAATCTTTAGTTGATAAAAGAAAGCAACTAGAAGAAGATACCCGTCAATTGGCTCGAATTCTCTTTTCTGGCGGAAATTTAGAGGACGAGGGTATTTCTCATTACCTATTTGACATCAATAAAACCTACAAACCCAATATCCAATTTGAAGGATTAAACTTCTACCTGAACACCAATTATACTACCGATAACTCCGACCTTAAAAACGACCTCATTACCCTTAAAAACAAGTACATAGAGCTTCGCGAGGTGGCGCAATACTATGTGACAATGAAGGAAAAGTATTACAGCGAGTTTTTGGTAAAAGATGTAGATTTTGGAGAAGAGAAAATCATCACATTAAGCAAAATCAAAAGCGTAGAATTTAAAAATCTAGTAATCAATTTACTCTCCAACGAGATCGCACTCAACACTTTACTAGAGGAGATCTATGGCGTAGCCAACGATATTGACTTGGAGATCGAGGATAAAATGCGTTGATATTTACTACATCGTTTAAAGTACGAATCCGACACCAACCGTATTATTGGTAAACATATCAATCAATATGAAAGCCCCATTTCGCCTATTATGCCTATATGGATCAGCCATAATTGGTTTTGCTAATTTCAACTTTACTTCTCCTATATCGTTCAGTCTAAATTCAGAAACTCCAGATTCACGTAACATACTTTCAATATTTACTCTATGATCTAAACCTATAATTTTTGCTCTTGACTCATTAACTCCATGCTGAAGTTTATAGGTTTTGCCTGCTACTAAAGGGCTATCATCTAACCAGCAGATTTGTGCGCTAATCAAATGGCTTGCCTCTAAATTATTCTCCTTCACAATCATGTCACCCCGACTAGCCCCTAAGTTGTCTTTGAGGAGAATATTTATTGACTCCCCAGCCAAAGCTTCAATAATTTCATCCTTGTACTTATGCATTGAAATGATGGTGGACTTTTCTCTAGTCGGCAAAATTGATACGGTATCACCAACTTTAAAAGAACCACTTACTACCCTTCCCACATAGCCTCTATAGTCGTGGTGCTCAAGAGTTTTTGGTCTTATTACTGACTGTATAGGGAATCTTGATGTTAATTCAGTTTGATTGGTCTTGACTTCCATTGTCTCTAAAAGCGCTAGAAGTGACCCTCCTTTAAACCATGGCATAGCTTTGCTTTTACTCACAATATTTTCACCATAAAGAGAGCTTATGGGTAAAAAGTCCAAGCTTAACCCAGATAAATTAGCTCCTTCCAC
>JBLIKG010000132.1:0-6185 GCA_047636255.1 Roseivirga sp.
AAAGAATCAATTAATTTGAGCCAGAAAGTGCTTTATTTCGCCTCAATCTGATTTGCTCTAATTGATCCTGATGATCGTATCAATTGCCTTGCATCCTCTTTATTCGGTAAATCGAGTTGAATCTTTCTTACAAAACTTCTTATTTCTCTTGCAAATCCCTCTGTTCGTTCTTCTAAATTATAAGGCGTATCCATTGGGATTTGGAATTTTTATAATTGATTAATTCATTTTCGTTGAGTAAGCCAATCCATATATTTTGATTTGTTTCATCATTGCTCCTAAACCATTAGAGCGCTGAGTTCCAATAAAACGATTGAGGCCCATTTGATCAATGAAATGCAAATCAGCGTCTACAATTTCTCTTGGGCTTCTTCCAGAAAGAATTCTTACAAGAATGCTTACCAAACCTTTAGTAATTGCTGTATTACTATCTGCTTCAAAAAAGATCTTATTCTCTTTGAAGTCTGCATTAAGCCATACTTTAGATTGACAACCTTTCACGATATTATCTTCTGTTTTTGCTGAATCAGACATTTTTGGCAATTGCTCGCCTAATTCCATGATGTAATTGATGGTCATTTCCATGTCGCCATCAAGCATAGAGAAATCTTCAACTACTTCTTTTTGGATATCATCTATGCTATTACTCATTTGTTGAACCGTTTAATAATGCTGTTTAGTGCATCAATAAAGATGTCAATCTCCTCAATAGTATTATAGACCGCAAACGAAGCCCTCGTGGTGCCTTCAATACCATAGAAATCCATCAATGGCTGAGTACAATGGTGACCAGTTCTTACGGCAACGCCCTTGGCATCCATCCACATTCCTAAATCAAAATGGTGAATTCCTTCGACAGCAAATGAAGCAACACTCACTTTATCTTTTGCTGTTCCAATTATGTTAGCCCCATCAATGGCATTTAGTGCATTAGTGGCATAATTGAGTAAATCCGATTCGTGTGCAGCTATATTCTCTTTGCCCAACTCATTAATGAAATTAATGGCTTCATTTAAGGCAATTACATTAGCAATCCCAGGAGTACCTGCCTCAAACTTGTAAGGAATATCGTTATAGGTTGTTTTGCTAAAGCTAACTTCTTTTATCATTTCACCACCGCCTTGGTAGGGGGGCATTTTTTCTAGAAGTGATCTTTTACCATATAA
Source organism: Roseivirga sp. (assembly GCA_047636255.1). Lineage (GTDB taxonomy): Bacteria > Bacteroidota > Bacteroidia > Cytophagales > Cyclobacteriaceae > Roseivirga. The sequence goes on from JBLIKG010000132.1 coordinate 1,167, forward strand.
AACACCTGTGCCCGTCGGGCCATACATTTTGTGCGCAGAGAATGTATAGAAATCCACATTTAATGCTTTTACATCAATTGGTAAGTGAGAGGTGGCTTGAGCACCATCAACTAATACCTTTGCACCAACGGCATGTGCTTTTTTAATAATAAGCTCAACAGGGTTGATTGTCCCTAATGAATTGGAGGCATGATTGAAAGCAACCATTTTGGTTTTCTCAGTTATCAAGTCATCTAAGGCTTCAATAATGATTTCACCAGCCTGATTGATGGGCATTACTTTGAGTGTCGCTCCACGTTCTTCGCAAATCATTTGCCAAGGAACAATGTTGGAATGGTGTTCCATTGTTGAAATCAGCACTTCATCACCTTCATTTAAGAATTTTCTTCCCCATGATGATGCGACCAAATTGATGCTTTCTGAAGTTCCTTTTGTAAAGATTACTTCTTCAACTTCATTGGCATTAATGAATTTCTGGACGCTCTTCCGAGTGTTTTCATAGGCAGTTGTTGCCCTTTCCGCCAAAGTGTGAACGCCTCTATGGATGTTGGCATTATCGTGCTGATAATAATGTACCAAGGCATCAATTACCCTCTGTGGCTTTTGATTGGTAGCCGCATTGTCAAAATAAACCAGTGGCTTACCATTGACCTGTTGATGAAGAATAGGGAATTCTTCTCTTATTTTCTGAATATCCAGTTGAGTCTTTTCTAGGAGTTGAGACATTATTTTTCTAATCTCTCGGTGATGATGTTTTCTAAGTAAGTCTTAATGGCCTTATTGGCCACAGTTTCCAGCACATCGCTAGCAAAAGCATGAAGCAACATTGCTTTGGCTTTATCTTTTTTAATTCCTCTTGTCTGTAGATAGAATAGGGCATCCATGTCAAGTTGACCGATAGTACAACCATGAGAACAGGAAACATCATCAGCCCAAATTTCTAGCTGTGGTTTCGTGTTGATCGTTGCAGAATCAGAAATAAGAACATTTTTATTAGATTGGAAGGCATTTGTTTTTTGTGCGTCTTTACGAACAAAGATCTTTCCATTAAAAACACCTTTTGAGCTGCCATCCATAATGCCTTTATACAACTCACTAGAGTGGCAATTGGGCTTCATGTGATCAGCAACGGTATGATTGTCTACATGCGTTTTACCTTTTAAAAGGTAAAGGCCATTCATATAGGTATCAATTCTTTCTCCTTCAAGCTTAATGTTAAGGTTATTTCTAACCATCGCACCATTCAACGAAAAGGTAAATGTTTTAAAATTACTCGATGCTGCCTGGCTTGCGTGAACGTTCGATATATGATAAGACTGATCATTGTCATTCTCTATTTTGAAATATTGTGTCTGTGCATTTTCATCAATCGAAATTTCATTGACAATCGTAGTGAAGCTTTTATGAGCTCCAATAGTATCAAACTTTTCGATGATTGTAACTTCAGAGAATTTCCCAGCGCTAATGATATTTCGAACATGGAACGATACCTCACTATTTTGAGCGTCACCAAAATAATAAAGCACAATAGGCTTGCTAATGATGGCTTTGTCAGCGATTTGAATTGAAATGCCTTGTTGACTAAAGGCTGTGTTCAACGCTAAGAATGCATCTGATTCGAAATCTGCAATTTTACCAAATCCGTTAGAAATGATCTTAGAATCTGCTTTGAATTCATCAATTAGGCTAGTCACTTGAATACCCTCTTCATCGATAGTATCCGATAGTGAAGTATTGAAAACACCATTGACGAAAACTAAACGGTAGGCATCTAAATCTTCAATTTCAAATGCTTTTATAATATCCGCTGTCAAGTCCGAGGCACTTGGCCTAAGCTTTAAATCAAAGTTCTTCTCTATGGCTTTGGTGAAGTTAGTGAACTTATACTCCTCACTTTTAGCACTAGGGAAACCTTTTGAAACTAAGCTTTCGAAAGCTTTTTTACGCAATTGATGAGCATCCGATTTACTTTGTCCATTCAAGCTTTTTTCAAACGCCTCGAATTGGATTTCAAGCGAATCGATGATCGACTGTCCTGCAATTTTGTCCATAATTTCTTTGATTAGGCGATAGCGTCAGCTTCTTCTTTTATCCAGTCATAACCTTTTTCTTCAAGCTCAAGCGCTAGTTCTTTGGTGCCAGACTTCACTATTCTTCCATTGTACAATACATGCACAAAATCTGGAATGATATAATCCAATAGCCTTTGGTAATGAGTTACCACAATGGTGGCATTGTGTTTTGATTTCAATTTGTTGACGCCATTCGCAACAATACGAAGCGCATCAATATCTAATCCTGAATCTGTTTCGTCCAAAATAGCAAGTTTGGGTTCTAGCATGGCCATTTGGAAGATCTCGTTTCTTTTCTTTTCACCACCAGAGAATCCCTCGTTTAGCGAACGGCTCAATAAAGCTTGATCAATTTCAACCAGCTTCATTTTCTCTTTCATCAATTTCAAAAAGGAAACTGCATCAAGAGGTTTTTCACCATGATGTGCTCTTATTTGGTTGATAGCAGTTTTCATAAAGTTAGTTGTGCTCACTCCTGGGATTTCAATAGGGTATTGGAAAGCAAGAAATATACCTTCTCGGGCTCTTTCATCTGCTGCCAACTCTAAAAGGTCTTTCCCCAAGAATTCAACTTCACCACTAGTTACTTCATAATCTTCTCTACCAGCAAGCACTGAAGCCAAGGTGCTTTTTCCAGAACCATTTGGTCCCATGATAGCATGTACTTCTCCTGGCTTAATCTCTAAATTAATACCTCTTAGGATTTCTTTATTTTCTATACTCGCGTGTAAATTCTTTATTGATAACATCTTAACTGTTTAATTTTTATTCTTGTTTTAATAATTCGAAGTGAGTCTATTACCCGACCGAACCTTCCAAGGTTAAAGCCAACAATTTCTGTGCTTCGACTGCAAATTCCATTGGTAATTGCTTTAAAACTTCTTTAGCATATCCGTTAACAATCAATGCAACGGCTGATTCTGCATCAATACCTCTTTGTAAGCAATAGAAGATTTGATCTTCACCAATTTTTGAAGTAGTTGCTTCGTGTTCAACTTGAGCAGATTGATTTTCAATATCGATATATGGGAACGTGTGTGCTCCACACTGATCGCCCATCAATAAAGAATCACACTGTGAGTGATTTCGAGCATTTGAAGCTCTTTTCATCACGTGAACCTGACCTCGATAGCTGTTTTGAGATTTACCGGCAGAAATACCTTTAGATACAATTCTCGACTTCGTGTTTTTACCGATATGGATCATTTTTGTTCCAGTATCCGCTTGCTGATAATTATTTGTAACAGCAACAGAATAGAATTCACCTACTGAGTAATCACCTTTTAATATACATGATGGATATTTCCAAGTGATAGCCGAGCCTGTTTCAACTTGTGTCCAAGAGATTTTTGAATGATCTCCTTCACATATACCTCGTTTTGTAACGAAGTTGAAAATACCGCCTTTTCCTTCCTTGCTACCTGGATACCAGTTTTGAACAGTAGAGTATTTTACTTCCGCATTTTTAGCGGCCTTAATCTCAACTACTGCTGCATGCAATTGATTTTCATCTCGCATAGGAGCCGTGCAGCCTTCAAGGTAACTCACATAAGATCCTTCGTCAGCTATAATCAAAGTTCTTTCGAACTGACCTGTATTTGCTGCATTAATTCTAAAATAAGTAGATAGCTCCATAGGGCATCTCACTCCTTTAGGAATATAGCAGAAAGAACCGTCTGAAAATACTGCCGCATTTAAAGCAGCATAGTAGTTGTCATTAGCGGGAACTACCGAGCCCATATGTTTTTTGATCAATTCAGGATGTTCTCTAACCGCTTCTGAAAAGGAGCAGAAGATAATTCCTAATTCACCTAGTGTTTCTTTAAATGTTGTGGCTACTGAAACTGAGTCGATAACTGCATCTACGGCCACGCCAGTCAATCGCTTTTGCTCGGTGAGCGAAATACCTAATTTCTCGAAGGTGGCAATTAACTCAGGGTCTATTTCATCAAGAGAATTCGCGCTCTTTTTTTTCTTTGGGGCAGAGTAGTATTTCAGGTCCTGAAAGTCAACTTTAGGATAATGGACATTCGCCCATACGGGCTCATCCATTTTTAACCATGCATGAAAAGCTTTCATTCTCCACTCAAGCATCCACTCTGGCTCTTCTTTTTTTGCAGAAATAAATCTGATTATATCGTCATTTAGACCTTTAGGGGCTTCATCTGCTTCAAAATCAACAGTCCAGCCGAACTCATATTCTTTAGAGGTTAACTCTTCTAATATTTGGTCGTCTTTACTCATGTTTAGTTATTTAGAATCATTTTAAATACAAATGTACAACATCTAGCCTAAAGGATATATTTCTTTGAATCCTTTTTTCAATAGATTATTGCTAATATCTATCTATCCTTTTTAGCTATTCTCCCAACTCAATACTGCGCGTGAAAGTTTCCTCAAGTATGATAAAGGTTTCAGTTCTTTCAATTCCATCTACTTTTTGAATCTTATCATAAAGAATGTCTTTTAAATGATCAGTGCCTTTGGCATAGATTCGAACAAACATAGAGTAGTTACCCGTAGTGTAGTGTACGCTGGTGATCTCATGTATTTTAGCCAACTGTCCAGCTACTTTCTCATAGAGTGAACTTCGCGAAAGAAATACACCTAAGAAGGCAGAGACATTGTAGCCTAGTTTGGCCAAATTCAAATCTAGAGAAGCTCCTTTAACTACTCCCATTTTTTCTAGCTTATTCATTCTAACATGAACAGTACCGCTAGAAACATAGGCTTGTTTGGCTACTTCGGTATATGGTTTTTTGGCATTGTGTTGTAGAAGTGAAAGTATTTTCAAATCCACGTTATCGATTTCGTAATTATCAGGCATGTTTGAAACTTTAAATTATTGAATTCGAAATAAAAATAGCTTAATAGTAATTAATCTCTAAATAATCGGCTATTTAGTTAACGATAGTTTAACCAAATGACTATTTCTATTACCTTTGAA
>JBLIKG010000133.1:0-6176 GCA_047636255.1 Roseivirga sp.
AGTTCCTAACACCATCCCATAGGTCTGGCCCCTTTGCTACAAGGTCGTCCCAAGAGTAGGTATTAGGTTCTGATTTGACTAACCAATAATTCATAAAGACTTATTTTTAATTTAGCTTTCGACTGAATTTATGAAATGTTCTATGATATAAAAAGGAACGCTTTATATCAATCAATTAAAGATTAAACGCTGCTGCTTTGGATAATAATACCATTCTTAAACAACTCAAACTTCTCGCTGCCCTTATGGAGCTGCACGATGAAAACAGCTTCAAGATTAGAGGTTACCAAAATGCCATTTTCAACTTAGATAAAACCGATGTTGAATTAGGAGGACTTTCATTAGATGCCCTTGAAAAAATTGATGGAATTGGTAAAAGCATTGCCAAAACGATAAGTGAAATAAATTCAGTTGGAATTTCTTCGATTCTTCAAGAGTATTTGAATACAACACCTGAGGGCATTGTCGAACTACTGGATATCAAAGGAATTGGACCCAAGAAAATTAAAGTGCTTTGGAAAGAATTGGGCATTGAAAGTGGCCATGAATTGAAAGAAGCGGCCAATGCTGGCTTAGTTGCAAAACTGAAAGGTTTCGGAGATAAAACTCAACAAACCATTATCAATGCCCTTGAATTTAAAGAGGCCAACGCCAATAAACTTCACTATGCGGAGGCCGAGAAATTGGTTGTTGAAATCATTGCTCAATTGAAGGAAATTCAACCTGAGATGCTTTGCGAAGCCACTGGCGAAATTAGAAGGAAAATGGAAGTGATTGAGCTCATTGATATCTTAATTGGGCTTGATGACATTGATGAATTAGAAGAGGCCTTGGATGAATCAGAAGATTTTGATCAAGTACTTGAGTTATCTGGCCCAATTACTTGGAGAGGCCATTTCAAACAATTCAGAATTCCAGTACAGTTTTCCTATTGCGATAAAAAAGCATTCGTGACAGAGCAGTTTCTTAGAACGGGAAATGCCCTACATATCAACGAAATCGTCAAAGATAATTTGAGTTTGAAAGACCTTGTGAAGCAAGGTAACTTTTCGAATGAAACAGAAATTTATCGAGCCGCTAATTTTGCTTTTATAGCTCCCGAAATGCGCGAAGGTACTTTCGAAATAGAAGCCGTCAAGAATGGGGCGCTTCCCAATTTGGTGGAAATGAAAGACCTGAAAGGTATTTTACACAATCACTCTACTTATAGTGATGGAAGGCATTCGCTAGAACAAATGGCTGTTCATTGCAAAAACCTCGGCTATGAATATTTAGGAATTTGTGATCATAGTAAATCCGCCTTCTACGCCAATGGATTGAAAGAAGATCGACTGATTCAGCAGCATGCTGAAATTGATGAGTTGAATAAAAAGCTAGCCCCATTTAAAATTTTCAAAGGCATCGAGTCAGATATTCTCTATGATGGCAACTTAGATTATGATGATCAAGTCCTTGATAGTTTTGACTTCATAGTGGCCTCGGTGCATTCCATTTTAAATATGAAAATAGAAAAGGCAACTCAACGCCTTTTAACAGCCATTGAAAATCCATATACCACCATTTTGGGGCACCCTACGGGGCGCCTTTTGTTAAGGCGAGAAGGTTATCCGATAGATCATAAAGCGGTAATTGATCATTGTGCAAAATATAATGTCGTAATTGAGATCAATGCAAATCCTTGGCGACTGGATCTGGATTGGCGTTGGGTACATTACGCTATCGAACAAGGAGTGAAGCTTTCCATCAACCCAGATGCCCATAAAATGGAAGGTTACGATGATATGTATTATGGTTTATTGGCTGGTAGAAAAGGAGGGCTCTCTGCGGCTATGACGTTTAATGCCCTAAATGCTCAAGAAATCGGGGAATACTTCACCGAAAGAAAATCTAAAATAAAAGTGAATGGCTAAAAAGAAAATACTGATTCTCCGCTTATCCTCGATTGGTGACATTGTGCTCACCACTCCAATTATACGCTCTTTAAAAACGCAGCTGGAAGATGCAGAGGTTCATTTTTGTACTAAAAGTCAATTCTCGCCAATTTTAGAAGCTAACCCATACATTGATAAAATCCATTTGCTTGAGGATGATTTAGGGGCGCTGATTCAACAACTCAAAGCGGAGAATTTTGATCACATCATTGACTTACATAATAACCTTCGGACAAAAATCATTAAGCTTCGACTCAGCAAACCAAGTCAATCTTTCGATAAGCTGAATTGGGAAAAATGGCTGATTGTGAATTTTAAAATCAATAAACTTCCGAATGTTCATCTTGTAGATCGCTATTATGATGCGGCCATTCCATTGGGTATTAAAAAGGATAATTTGGGTTTGGACTATTTTATTCCTGAAAAGGACGAGGTCGAAAAAGATTGGTTACCAGAAACGCATAGAAATGGCTACGTGGCATTTGCTATCGGAGGCCAGTTGAATACCAAAAAACTGCCTGTTGATAGGATCATCGAACTTTGCGATAAAATCAATAAACCAATTATAGTATTAGGTGGAAAAGAAGATGCTGAAATTGGTGAACGCCTTGAGGATTTCTTCAATAGAAAACACGATACTGATGACATGAAAAAGCCATTGGAGGAATTGGGTAAAAATGCTATTATTTATAATGCCTGCGGCAAGTTCAACCTCAATCAATCGGCTTCAATTTTAAAAGGAGCCTCTCATGTTTTCTCTCATGATACTGGCTTAATGCATATTGCTGCCGCTTTCAAAAAGAACATCTTTTCTATTTGGGGAAATACCATTCCAGAATTTGGCATGTATCCTTATCAAACCAAATTCACCATTTTAGAAAATAAAAAAATTGATTGCCGGCCATGCTCCAAAATTGGCTTCGAAAAATGCCCCAAAGGCCATTTTAATTGTATGAACGGGATTATCTTTGACTTTTGGCTTCCATGAAACATCAACGTATACAACGTGCATCTTTAGTGCTCCTCTTAGCTTCGGTGCTTTTAGAAATAGCAATAAGAACAAGCAAAATTCCCTTCGATGATGAGCCTTTAATGTATGGTATTTCATTGGCGCTGGTGCTTGTCTCTATCGCTATGAATGTGAGCATTGTGAGAAAAATGGGTGTAGCGGATAAGGTTAAAAAAACCAGCCAATGGATAGCTATTATTGTAAGCCTCTATGTCTTGCTTTTATATGTTATTTTGCCGCAATAGGCTAAAATTCCAATTTTAGAATTTTCGGAAAACCTATCAAAAGACCATTTCGAAGAATGGGAGTAGCTCTGGCGATGCTCCCGCGGAGGTAGAGATTAACGAGATCAGGAAAACCGCCAAAGAAGTAGCATCAAGAATCAAGGTGAAATAAATAGTGAATGTGCATATTCATCTATTTCTTCACTACCAAGAAATAGGACATCGGCTTAAGCCTTTCTAACCAAATTATAAAACTCCATGGTGGAGAATTAAGCCTTTTGCCAAGCGAAGTGGGAAGTAGGTTTGTGGTGAGGTTGGTAAATGTTGAAAAAAGCTTAAAACCCATGAAAAACGCTTATAAACCGGGGTGATTTATGAAAAACACTTACGAATTAGGCCTCATTCAAAGCTCAATACTGATCTTCACTTTTGCCATAAACTTCATCTTTTATGGCTTTCCAAGATCAAATTTTTATTCCTTTCTTCACCACCAAATTAGGCAATGGCATTGGATTAAGCCTTTTGAATCAAATTATAAAACTCCATGGAGGAGAATTAAGTCTTTTGCCAAGCGAGGAGGGAAGCAGGTTTGTGGTGAGGTTGGTTGGGAAAGGATAAAGTAGAATTAACTATTTGATACCTAGCTCTGCCCTAAAGCTACTTTTTAACTTTTCTTTTATTTGAGGAATTACTTTTGAAAAGTCATCATTATAATCCTCCCAATTCTTTAATCTGGCTTCTTTTGTAGTTTCTTGGGGTTTCTCATCCAAAAATTGAATTTCCATGACACGATTTTTGAAAATCTTCTGGATATTTTCTATTAAGTCACAGACATCACTATCGAAGAGAATCTCATTTTGTCTAAAGAAATGAAAGAAATCATTGCTAGATGTTCTGGATATTAGTTCAAATTTCTCGATATCATCTTTTGATGGTCGGTGGGGATTAATAGAAAGTGCTATATCATATTCTGCCTGTACAAGCTTTTTGTACAGGTCGCGTATTGCAACGGTTCTTATAGAGTATGCTTGTGAAAACCTAACATTGCTTTCATTTACAACCTTATCTAAATCTGCTTGAAGCTTTTTACCTTCTCTTTCTAGTTCTCTTTCTAGCTTTTTTTTAACACGCTCTTGCCAATAGAAAAGCAACGTACCCATAAAGAAGGTTACAAGAATATTTATCCAAAATTCTGACATCTTTGAATTTAAAATTACAACATCTCATTCGCCAAATTCGCCAACTCAGATCTTTCTCCTTTTTCTAGGGTAATATGCGCGTACAATGGATGATCTTTTACGCGATCAATCAAGTAAGAAAGTCCATTCGATTGTGAATCGAGGTATGGCGTATCAATCTGATAAATATCGCCTGTAAACACAATCTTGGTATTTTCACCAGCCCTCGTAATAATCGTTTTGATTTCGTGTGGCGTTAGGTTTTGGGCTTCATCCACAATAAAGAAGATGTTTGATAAGCTTCTACCACGGATATAAGCCAAAGGCGTAATCATCAGCTTTTCCTTGGTCACCATTTCTGCAATGGCTTTAAACTCCTTATCTGCTTCATTGTACTGGTTTTGGATAAACTTGAGGTTGTCCCAAAGCGGCTCCATATAAGGATTCAGTTTTGATTTGATATCACCCGGCAAGTAACCAATGTCCTTATTACTTAATGGAACAATAGGGCGGGCCAAGTAGATTTGTTTGTACTCTCTTCTTTGTTCTAAAGCTCCTGCTAAAGTCAAAAGGGTTTTTCCGGTACCTGCCACTCCTTGAATCGTCACCAATTTTACTTCAGGATTCATGATGGCGTGAATCGCAAAAGTTTGTTCTGCGTTGCGTGGTTTGATTCCAGAAACAGGTCGCTTATCCACCTTTTCAATAGTATCCTCAACCGAGTTATAATAGGCCAGCACCGAATTCTTTTCACTTTTTAATATGAAATATTGGTTTGGGTTGGCCTTTTTTCTTTTTAAAACCTCTTTAGGGCTAATGGTGCCGTCCTCATAAAGATGATTGATCAACTCAGTATCCACCTTCTCAATTTCAATCATTCCCTTTCTCAGGGACTGCACATTTTTAATTTTTCCTGTTTCGTAATCCTCAGCCGCCAAGCCAACTGATTTGGCTTTCAATCGAAGATTAATGTCTTTGCTGACTAGGATTACGCTTCTGCCTGGGTTTTCATCGCGCATGCGTAAAGCAGCATTCAAAATACGGTGGTCATTCTTAATCTCACCAAAAATCTCGTTGGCATCTATTTCGCCTTTGGCTGTGCCCGATTCCATTACCACTTTGAAACTTCCTCGGGTTTTTCCGTTCAATGGAATCCAGTCTTGTAGCGATCGGTCTTTGGCCAGTTTATCGATGAGCCTTGTGAACTCGCGTGCTTCAAAATTCTTGGTATCGTTTCCTTTTTTGAAAGTGTCTAGTTCTTCTAAAACTGTGATTGGGATTCCTATATCATGTTCCTCGAAATTCATGATGGAGATGTGTTCAAAAAGTATTACCGAGGTGTCTAGCACGAAAATTTTCTTGTCACTTAGCACTTTAGCTTTTACCATATCGAGTGAGTATGTAATGAATAGAACGTTGAATTAAGTTAGTAAAATATTAACTGAAACAAGCTTTGAGTCCATTATTAATGTAAACTTAACATGGCTTAAGAGACAACTCTTTGGGAATGAAAATCTTAGCAATTCTTGCCGATCAATAAAAATTTTTAACTTCATGCACTACAAATCAAACCGACATGACTATTTACAACTCGCGCAGAAACTTCATTAAAAACACTGCCACTTTTGGTGCTGCTATTCCATTTTTATCGCCAGCCATGCTTTTTTCTAGCGAAAAGAAATCTACTATTCGATTGGCCTTTATTGGTACTGGTGAAAGAGGGCGCAGCCAATTGTCTGTGGCGCTCAATAGAACTGACATTCAAGTAACCGCATTGTGCGATATAGACGAGGCTGTTTTGGCCAAGGCCGAAGCGATGGTAACCAAAGCAGGT
>JBLIKG010000134.1:0-6127 GCA_047636255.1 Roseivirga sp.
ATCATTCCTGGCTTTGGAGGAACCCAAAGACTAACCCAGCATGTGGGCAAAGGGAAAGCATTCGAATTAGCTACTTCTGGTGACATGATCAACGCAGAGGATGCTCTTTCCATTGGTTTAGTTAATCACGTAATGGAAGACAAATCTGCCGCCATGACAAAAGCGGTTGAAATATTAGCCAAAATAGTAAGCAAAGCCCCGTTAGCCGTTGGAATGGTGATTGATTGTATCAACGCTGTTTACAACGATGAAGTCGATGGCTACCAAATGGAAGCCAACAGTTTTGCCAATTGCGTAAAAACTGAAGACTTTACTGAGGGTACTCAAGCGTTTTTAGAAAAAAGGAAACCGAATTTTGTAGGCGAGTAATATTTATCATTCTTAGTTTATCGTTTCTGATTAAACGATGAGCTTGAAATATTAAACTGGAATCCAATTTCATTTTGGCTCAAAAAAGTAATATTTGTATCCGTAGTACATGAGTCAAATCCGAAAATTAGCTAGTCAAACTGCCTATTATGGCATCAGTAGTATTCTAGGCAGAGTGCTCAACTTTGCTTTGGTACCTTTCTACACTCGAATTCTTTCAACAGGTGAATATGGTGTTGTCATTAACCTTTATGGATATGCCGCCTTACTCAACATTATCTATACCTATGGTTTAGAAACTTCTTTTTTCCGGTTTACTACAAAATCGAATTCGCTAGACTCATACCACTACAATTCATCAGCGATTCTGCTCACCAGCACGATTTTCTCCGGATTGCTCTTTTTCGCAGCGCCCACTTTGGCCGGTTTCACTACAGCTGAAAGCCATCCAGAGTACATTCAATACTTAGCAGCCATTGTTTTTATTGATGCTATTGTATCGATTCCTTTTGCCAAACTTCGCTTAGATGATAGGCCTATAAAATTTGCTTTGATTCGATTAGGAGTGATTGTAGCTACAATCGCACTCAACTTTATTTTTCTTTTAGTCTTTCCTGCGATCTCTAATGGTGAATACCTCACCAGTCTTCAACCGTTGGTTGCCAAGCTTTATAATCCAGAAATAGGAGTTGGTTATATTTTTATTGCTAACCTATTGGCTAATAGCCTTTATATCCCTTTGCTTTATAAGGAGCTTTTGCAAATTAAAATTCGCTTCAACTGGGTGGAATTTAGGCCTATCCTAAATTACTCATTCCCTATTTTTATAATGGGTTTGGCCGCAATGTTCAACGATCAAGGCTATGCTATTTTATTCAATTTTCTATTCGAAAACCCAGAGGAACAAATTGGGGTGTACGGAAGTGCATTTAAACTAAGTGTTTTGATGATGCTGGGCATTCAAGCGTTCAGGTACGCTGGTGAACCTTTTTTCTTTAGTCATGCTCAAAACCAACAGGCACCAGCCCTTTTCGCCAAAGTCATGCACTATTTTGTCGTGTTCAATATTGCCATCATGGTGGCAATTGCAGTCAATATTGAATTGATTGCAGATATTTTCCTTGGCAGACCAGGTTATAAAGCGGCACTTTACGTGCTTCCTATACTCTTATTAGGCAAACTTCTTTTTGGAGTATATGTGAATCTCAGCGTATGGTTCAAAATAAAAGACAAGACCATTTACGGCACATATTTTACGCTCATTGGGGCTGTGATTACCTTATTAGGCCATATGTTTTTAGTTACAAATCCTGCCATTGGATATTTTGGCAGCGCTATTTCAGCTTTGGTTTGCTATACTGTAATGTGCATAATGTGTTACTACAAAGGCCGAAAAATTTTTGCTGTACCTTACAACTTTAAAAAGTTAGCTATCTATTTGGGTATAGCATTGGTGGTGATTTATGGATCTAACCCAATTGCGTTAGATAACCCTTGGCTACAATATGGACTTGACTTATTAATTACGGCTGTGTTCGTGGTCTTTTTATATTTGCGAGAGGGTCGGAATTTTAGATACAAAACAGTTGATAAGGACCGATAACATAATTATTGTTTAACTCATCATAAAGCATAAACTTCCATCTTGCAAAAAGCGTTGTTAGCGTTATTGAAAAAATCAGTGAAGAAATCCACAATCATCTTATTCAGTACTACTTTTCTGTTCGTTCTCAGTTCAAGCCAAGTTTTTGGGCAAAAGAAAGAGAATAAAACAGAAGAAGAAAAAATCGTTTCGAAATACGAAATGGCCAATGCTGAGTTTTTGATGATTGAAGCTCAGAAATTCTTTCTTCTTGAAGATTACCAAAGGTCGCTTGCCTTTCTTGACCAATCGCTTGATGTTGACCCAAAGAACCATGCTGCCTATTTCAAAATAGCCGAAATCAGTTTTATTCAAGGCCAATACACCAAAGGGCTAAAATCGATAAAACAAGCCCAACAACTTGAACCAAGTAATCGCTTCTATTACCTCTTGGCTGCGCAGCTGTATAGATTAGAAAATAATCTTCAAGCCGCTTCAGAAGAGTATGAAGCTATGATTCGCAACACAACCAATTATAGGGATTACTTATTGGACCTTGCCGATCTTTATGTCGCTTTAGAAAACTATGATAAGGCAATAGAAACATTGAACCTTACTGAGGACAAATTCAACACTCCAGATAAGTTTGCCACACAGAAAAAAGAATTGTTTTTACAGGCTGGTAAAGAAAAAGAAGCAATTAATCTCTTTAAAAATCTATCTGAAAAAAGCCCAGAAAACGAAGAGTATCAACTAGAGTACGTTGATCTATTGACAGCATTAGGTAAAACAAAAGAAGCTGAACAGGTTTTGAATGCAAATTCCAACTCAGGCGAATCAAGCTTAAAATTACTAAGCTTAAAAATTGAATCAGGTGATTTTACTGACATTAAAACTTCATTGAATTCTGCCTTTAGTAATTTGACCAGTGATCTTCAGCCTAAACTTTCGATCATTGATCAATTGGCAGAAACTCCATTTCTAAAAGAGCAAGGCAGTTTTATGGATAGCCTTCAGAGTCAAATCTTGATACAGTTCCCGAATAATTTAGAAGTATTGAAAACCTCTGAAAAAGTATACTCCGCACTTGTGTTGTCCGCCAGTGGTGAAGAAAAAACTGCGTTTGAAAAGACTGAATTGATTACGCTTAGAAAATTAAAAGACCTGAATCCTTCTGATTATGAAATCTGGGAGAAGCTGCTGACTCGCTCATACGACCAACAGGCTTGGGAGAATCTTTTAACGGATACCGAAGACGCCTTGAGCTACTTCCCAAATCAAGGATTGTTCTATTATTACTATGGTAATGCTCAGATGTATAGCTCTGCAGGCGAGGAGGATGAAGCTAGTTTTGCTTTTGATCAAGCATTGAAGTTATCTAAAAACGATTCTGAATTGAAGACTAGAATTCTTTCAAAACAACCAGAATTATCAGCAAACATTAAGAACGAGGTAGTTTTAGAAGGTAATGTTAAGGCAATTTTAGAAATTGAAGATGTCCATAGCGAAGCACTTAAAATATTTTTACGGTATTTCTCAACTCATGATGACCCTGAAGCTGCGAATAAAGCACTCCTAATTATTGATGGTTTGATATCAGAAAAACCGCAAGACCCAGAATTATTTTTTACTAAAGCCAAGATATTATTCCAAATCAATAGCTTTGCAGAGGCTAAATCAACCATTGAGCAAATAAGAGGATTACTCTTCACAAGAGGTCAAGATTATGATGGACCGACATTAGAACTCTATGGAGATATCTTATTTAAACTCAATAAAGTAGACGAAGCTGTTATAGAATGGGAAAAAGCCAAAGAACTAGGTAACACCTCCGATAAAATTGATCGAAAAATTGCAGACAAAACATACTACCAATAGAGCCCAAACGCTCCTTTTTACATTATTAACTGTCCTGATTTTATCGGGCTGTAAAAGCACATTCTTAGGTACCAATACCCGAATCAAAGAAGAGTTTCAAGCTGCCAGCCTTCCTTTCGAATACTTTTCCACTAAAACAAAATTCAAGTTTAAGGATGGCGAAGAAAAGATGAAGGCTACGGCCAATATTCGCATCAAGAAAGACAGCATCATTTGGTTCACACTGACACCTGGTCTTGGCTACGAGGCAGCAAGAGGAATCATCACTAAGGATTCGCTTGTCATGATCAATAGAGTGGACAAGGAGTTCTATGCCTACAGTTTTCAAACTCTAAGCGAGAAATTCAACTTCGAACTAAGTTATGAGCTTTTCCAATCAGTTTTGGTGGGTGACTTACCAATTACCCAATCGCCAGAAGACGATATTATTGCTCAGAATAATCAATTTACTATTGTTCAAAGAGTCGGGGACTTAACCCTATTCAATCAAATAGGCACGAAAACAAAAAAACTAGAGAAGCTCAAAGCTTCGAAAGAAGACAGTCCTAATACGCTAGAACTAAAATACGCTGATTTCAAAATGCTCGAAATCTATATCTTTGCTTTTAAAGCAGACATGAGTTTGCAATACTTTAAAGACAATAAAAAAGGTGAAATAGCGATTGATATTGAGCATAACAGAGCAAGAATTGAAGACAAGGCACTTAACTTCCCTTTTAGTATCCCCGATGGCTATGAGCGCAAATAGATTCTTACATTTGGTAATTATACTTTGCCTTTGCTTTGGCCCTTCGGCTTTTGCTCAAAACCAAAGAAAAACGCTCGAAGAGCAGAAAAAGGAAATCCTTAAAAAGATTCAAGAAACAGAACGAATCCTTTCTCAGACTTCTACTCAAAAAGTGAGCAGTATCGGTAGATTAAGGGCCTTAAATCAACAAATCCAAACACGAACTTCGCTAATCGATGCCATCAAAGACGAAGTAAACCTTCTGGATGAAGACATGGAAGAAAATCAGTCCATTATTGATGCGATGGAAAATGATCTGACGGCCCTTAAAAAGGAATATACCGAAATGATTTATACCACTCAAAAAACCAATAAAGGCTTCAATCAACTTACATTCCTATTTGCATCCTCTACTTTCAACCAGCTGTTTATGCGGATGAAGTACATCAAACAATATTCAGAAGCAAGGAAAAAACAGGGAGAACAAATTACAATTGTTCAGAATAGCCTTGCCAACCAAATTATTGAAATAGAAGGTCAGCGCAATAGCCAACAATCATTGCTGAACGAAGAACTATCTGAAAGTCAGAAACTCGAGAATTTAGTTGGAGAACAAAAACAACTAGTAACGAAACTGACGCAAGACGAAAAAAGAATCAAGCAAGAATTAGATCAGCAACGTAAGGCAGAAAAGGAGTTAAGCAACCGAATAGAGGCTATTATAGAAGAAGAACGTAAGGCTGCCTTACTCGCTTCAACAGATATGACTGCGCTGACTAGTGCCTTCGAAAAAGAAAAAGGCAAGCTCCCATGGCCCGTAGATCAAGGTTTTGTGGCCTCAAAATTTGGAGAGCACAAACACCCAACTATCAAAACCATAACCGTCAATAACTTGGGAGTTGACATTCAAACGAATGAAAATGCTACTATCAAAGTCGTTTTCCCTGGAAAAGTGAGTCAGGTTATTTCTGTCCCAGGCTTAGGCAATAGTGTGATTATTCAACATGGTGAATACTTTACGGTATATACAAAGTTAAAAACAGTGGTGGTTAAAAGAGGTGATATTGTTACTCAAGGACAGTCAATAGGCCAAGTACTTACAGACAAAGACAATATTTCTCAGCTGAAATTCAGAATTCATCCTCCAAAAACCAATGGAACCGCAAACCCTGAGATTTGGCTTCAGAAGAAATCGAAGTAGTATTTTTGATTAAAAATAAAATAAATCAGATCACTCTTTAGACTCATCCGTTAACATAACAAAATTGAATCCCCTTACATGGTAGTTAGTTTTTAACTATCTTTGAATCAAATTTAAATCAAGAAGACATGCAGACAATTTTTGCACTCGGAATGCCAGGTGGGCCTGAAATGATTTTTATCGTTTTTGTTATTTTATTGCTTTTTGGGGCAAAGAAAATCCCTGATTTAGCAAGAGGAATGGGAAAAGGCATAAGAGAATTTAAGGACGCTACCAAAGAGATCAAGAAAGAGGTAGACGATGCTGGTAAAGAAATAGACAAACAATAATAGTTTAAGACTTGAAATCTTATCGCACTCTTGATGAGATT
>JBLIKG010000135.1:0-6105 GCA_047636255.1 Roseivirga sp.
ATAGAGCTTCTCTTTCCGTAGTTTTCTGACAATAATTTTAAGGTTGTTTTTGAACATAGCTTTAAAGTTTATTCGTTGCGCAAAGTGTCTACAGGATTTAGCCTGCCCGTTTTAATGGATTGGAAAAGGATGGTACCTACCCCAATCGCTATGGCCAAGAACCCGGCCAACAGGAATGGCCAAATCGTAATTGAAGTTCTATTAGCAAAACCTTCCAGCCAAATCTCAACGCCATAATAAGCCAGTGGTATTGACACAAAAAAAGCTAGCATGATTAGCCGAATAAATGATCCTCCAAAATGCCTTATAATGTCGGTAACACTAGCTCCAAGTATCTTTCGTACCCCAAACTCATGAACACGCTCGTCAGCAGTGAAAGCTGCCAGGCCAAATAATCCAAGACAGGAGATTAATATGGCGAGGATAGTTAAAGTCAATACAGCCTTCGCATTTTGGCTTTCTTTCTGCAATTGCCCTTCAAAGTTTTGATCTAAATAATAGTACTCCAATGGTTCTGAGCTGAAGCTTGACCATACTTGTTCAATCTCTGCTATAGAAACGTCTTTGCTGTCAATTTGCAAGGCCAGGTTTCTGTGTTGTTCAGGTGTATACATAAACATAGCAGGCTGAACTGCCTCTCGTAAGCCCCCAAAATAAAAATCCTCCACTACCCCAATAATAGTCCAATAATTACCGAAAATCTCTCCTACCGGATTTTCAAACCCGAGCGCCCTAGCTGCTGTACGATTGATAACGGTCAGGGAATCATATTGCTGTTTTTCTGGGTTAAACCATTCACCATCAATAATTTTCAAGCCAAGTACTTTATGTAAATACTCATCTGTCATAAAGTGAGATAAAGTGAAGGTGGTCTGAGGATCGAGCATGGTTGACGTGGTAGATTCAATACCATCTGCAGGAAGTCGATTGGTGAAACTTGCCTGCTTTATGGCAGGGTTTCTCATTAGTTCCGTTTTAAAGGTGTACTTCGAATCCTTTAGCAAAGGCATATTCTTGATGACTAAAACCTGATCTTGATTAAATCCTAAGTCCATGTTCTTGAGGTGTTTCAGTTGGTCGTTAATGAAAATACTTCCAATAATCAAGGTGGTGGCAATGGCGAATTGTAGAATCACAAGTCCGTTTCTAAGATTCCTAGATGACGTAAGGTTGAGTACGCTGCCCAGCTTCATCCCTTTGAGTAATGGGATCATTTTGGCAGAAGAAAGGAACAGGGCGGGATAAATCCCCGACAATAAGCCAAGCCCGATGACAAAGAGCACCAAGTATCCGATTAAGGAGGGATAGGTGATCAATGAGATTGAAATATCTGCTCCCCAATAACTATTAATTACTCTAATAAACAATTCTGAGAGCCCCGCACCAAGAAGAGTCGACAGGAAGGTAACTAGGAGTGTTTCACCCAGGAAATACCTGATCAGCTTAGTTTTTGTAGCGCCTAGCACCTTTCGGACTCCAATCTCTTTCGTTCTCTGGGAAGATTTGGCCGTAGTCAGGTTCATGAAATTAATCGAAGCCACAAAGAGAATAAATAGGGCTATGATGCTAAGGGTAACCCGCGTCTGTCGATCTCCATTTTGATATATCTCAAATTGTACACTAGAGTTCAAGTAGATCTCCTGAATAGGCTTTGCCACAAAACTAACTTTGTTAGGACTATTCAGCCATTCTTCAAATGGTAGTTCTTTAGAGGGATGTATCGCTGGGTAAACATCTCGTGCGGTCATAGCATCTAGTTGATCCTTGAATTGCACAGGGGTAACGCCCTTCTTAAGTTTCACATAGGAATAGCCACCAATGCCAAACCAGGAGGAAGTGCTATATGTATTGGGGAAAATGCTTGTGAAAATTACTTCGAAGTCTAGGTGCGATTTTAATACCTTAGTGCTGACCACTCCAACAATATTAAAAGACCCAAAATCCAAAGCCATAATCGTCTTGCCAATCACATCAGTAGTTCCGAAAAACCTCAAAGCCGTAGCCTCGCTCAGTACGACTTGTCTGGGTCCACTTAAAGCTTCCTGTGCATTGCCTACAAGGAAATCATAATTGAAAAGTTTGAAGTAGTTACTGTCAGCAGCAAATGCCCTCTTTATATCAAATCGTTTCTCCTCAACGATTACCTTGGTACCTGCTCCGAGATCACTCAACCTAGAGTGCAGCTCAACTTCTGGGAAATCTGGCAGACGGAACTCCAAGTTCGAAGAGGTCATAGCTATTGTACCCATGCTGAGAAACTCCTCCTCTACTCTGTAAATTCGCTCACTATCCGCAAAGCCCTTCTCATACGAATTCTCTTGAAAGAGGTAGAGCGAGATGACCAAAAAGCTACCAAGTCCAATGCTCAGGCCTAGAATATTTAAACCAGAAAGCAGTGGACTTCTTTTGAATGAGCGTAAAACTGTTTTTAGAAATCTCATGGCATTTATTCGTCTCTAAGTGAATTGACTGGATTGGCGGTAGCTGCTCGTAATGAACGATAACCTGTGGTAAGCAATGCGATCAATAAGGATGCTCCAATACTGATGATGAAAATCATAGGCCCAATCGAAATTCTGTACTCGTATTGGCCAAGCCAGCTATTCATACCCCAAAAAGCCAAGGGTGCGGCAAACAAGAACGAAATACCAACAAGTACAATAAACTCCATTGAAAAACGGCTCATTAAACCTATTACTGAAGCACCTAATACTTTCCTAATGCCAATTTCTTTTGCCTTTTGATTGGCCATGAAAGACACAAGTCCATACAGCCCTAAGCAGCCTATAAAAATCGCTATAAACGCAAATGTGGTAAGCATTTGAGACATCTTCCTTTCACCATCATAAAACTCAGCAATGTCTTCGTCTAAAAACTGGTAATCGAATTCATATTCTTCATGAATTTCGCTCCAAATCATTTCTAGTTCAGCCACTACTTTGGTAGCACTTTGTGCATTCACCCTAACGCCTAATGTCCTGAAATTCTCTGGCCTGGTAAACATGGCCACTGGTTCAATAGCCTCAGAGAGTGTTATGAGATGATAATCTTTCACTACCCCAACAATAGGTGCGGTCATTCCCCATAATTTCAAAGGCTTTCCGATGACATCATAAGGGTCCTTCACCCCTACTTTCTTAAGGAATGTCTCATTGACCACAAATTGATTCACAGTATCGCTTTTCATTAACCAATCGCCAGCGATCAATCTTAGGCCGTAGGTTTTTTGATATTGATCATCAGCCATTTTCACATGCATATCTAATTCAGTTTGAATACTGTCTGACGGCATGTAAAATGCATTTGTCACTGATTGTGAACCTGAGAAAGGGGGCTTATAGTTGAAAGAATGCGCTACTACTCCAGGTAAATTTTGGATTTTGGCCTCCCATAAATCCCTGGTCTTTGCATCCCTCTCTGCCAAATTGATATTGATGATCCATTCCTGATCATAGCCCATATCAACAGAATTGAAATAGTCCATTTGCCTCACCGCTACTACAGTTCCAAAAATTAAAACTTGGCAAATTAGAAACTGAGCAAAAACTAAAGACCTTCTAAAAAGCATATTTCCTTTTCCTTTGATCATTCCTCCCTTCAATGCGTCAATGGGTTTAGCTGAGGAAAGCACAACTGCCGGATAAAGACCAGCCAGAACTGAAACTGCAGTTAAAATAACCAACAGATAAGCTAATAATGAGAAGTCTGTCAGTGGACTAAAAGGGATTTCGATCCCAACAAAATCGTTGATTACTAAAGGCAAGAGCCTTTCTGTGATGGCAATAGAAATCAAAAGTGAGATTAGCGTAATGGCAAACGTCTCCCCCATAAAGCGGGCGATCAGTTGCTTGCGAGAACTTCCTAGTACTTTTCTCATGCCCACTTCTTTGGCTCTTTTCACCGCCATTGCTGTAGACATATTGATGAAATTGAAACAAGCTGTAACTATCAATAAAATACCAATAATTACATAGGCATAGAGTATTGCTTTTGGAGCAGAGCGTTGACTAAAAGTGCCAAATTCCTCGCTAAAATGATACTCGCTAAATGGTTCAATCATGAAAGTCCTTGATTCGCGGGTTTCTGCATCCCAATGCTTTTCAACAAAATCCGGGAATTGAGCTTCAACACTCTCAGCAGTAACATTATTATCTAACAGCACAAAGGCCACATTGTCGCTTGAAATACTTCCCCATTCATCGTTTTTCCAAGGCTCTGGTCCTTTTTTCGTTTCCATTGAAATGAAAAGACCAAAAGGGAAATCCGAGTTCTTCGGTGCATCTTCTAAAACAGCAATTACTTTCAAATCAGTTTTCTTATTCAACTTAATGGTTTGACCCACTGCCGAACTATTTGGAAAATACTTCTTAGCCAATGTTTGGTTAAGTGCAACCACATCAGGTTGATCAAAACCTGCTGCAACGGTTCCTTCTATCACTCCCCAATCAAATACATCGAAAAAATTCGGCTCTACATATACCAACTCTGGGTCTTCCTCATAGTATTTGATTTCGCTACCATTAGTGATGGAAATGAGACCAAATCGCTCATGTGAGATTAAGGTTACCTCTTTCAAGCCTACCATATCTGATTTAAGCGCACCTGGCATAATGAGCGGAATACCTCCCCCAGAATACTCTCTACCATCTTGAACATCAATATGCCCGACTCTATAAATGGAATTTAGATTTGAGTGATAGCGATTAAAACTTCTCTCTTGTTTTACAATCAGGAACATGACCAGACTACAGGTAATGCCTAAAGTGAGTCCACTAATATTGATGAGGGTAAATGCTTTGTTTCGGACGAAGTTTCGGAGAAGAATTCGAATGTAATTTCTGACCATGGAAAAGATATTTTGAATGATTCCTTTTGCTCTGCCTATTCAATGGTTATGCCAAGAATATAAATCCCTATAAATCTGTACCTTATAGGATTAACGTGATTACAAATTTAGAATAACCGTTTGTTTTCAATACAGCTTAGTGTTTGTTTTTAATACAGTTATTGCGTTTCGATGTTAACGGATTGGATATGGCATAAAGACTGTTTTGTTTTTTTCTATCCTGACTCCGAGGCTTCGGAGGAAGGAACTAGAAATAGATTTTGGACCCTTCTCACGAGACTTCGGGACCAAGGGAAAAGC
The DNA here is from genome assembly GCA_047636255.1 of Roseivirga sp. Classification (GTDB taxonomy): domain Bacteria; phylum Bacteroidota; class Bacteroidia; order Cytophagales; family Cyclobacteriaceae; genus Roseivirga. The sequence goes on from JBLIKG010000135.1 coordinate 5,147, forward strand.
CCAGAGGCTAGATTGTAATTATATTTGATGACTTGGACTGGACGATGTTTGTTAATTCAAAATCAGGAATTAATGCTTGGACTTTCATAAATAGGTTGAAGGGTATGCAGTATTTTCTGATAATTCTTAACTATATTTGATATGCATGTTGAGTTGGCTTCATCAGCACTAGGATACTGTCATTCAGCATCTTACCCCAATAATTTATATAAAACCTTTTTCAACCAACGGGTTAGTTTAATTTAAAATTATCTTTTTAAGAGCTTTCTCATTACTTTTCTTTGGCCATCCGCAATATACATTAAATACAATCCAGCTTTTAGATTTTCTAACTTCAAGGTGATTTCACTTACACTTCCAATAGGTAAATTCAATACTACTCTCCCACTAATGTCAAGGATAATTACTCTAGTAGTTGGCTTGAAGCCGTTTGTGCTCTGTATTGTGATCGAGTCAGAAAACGGATTAGGAAAAATGGAAATATCGGCCTCAAATAGGTCATATTCAATACTAGTGACTTGAGCCTCTATTACACTTAATTGGGAATTCACATTTACATTTTCTGTTCCATCTGTAAGTATTAACATCACTTGTGTTGTACCCGAATTTCCCAAAGGTGGCGTGATATCTATGGAGAATTGGTTGTTGTCAATCTTTGTAATTGTCAAAGCTTCATTTGGCACGACACTTAAATCACTAGACGAAGCAGAAAGAGATAGATCATCACCATCAATATCATTCGTGACAACAACAATCTGAATTGTTTCTCCAGCTACTACTTCCCAATCATTAACTTCATTAATGACTGGAGCATCGTTAACCGCAACGACAGTCAAGGTAAATGTTTGGGTTGCGGTATTATTAGCAGCCTGACCATCATCAGCAGTAATGGTGAACTGTTGACTACCATTGCCATCAGGCACAGCATCAATTGAAACTGCTCCAGTTTGACTGTTGAT
>JBLIKG010000136.1:0-6086 GCA_047636255.1 Roseivirga sp.
CAACAACTCCCTGCATGCTTACACTTGCACTACACCTACTGTCAATTCCAGTCGGCCCCATTGCAAACACCAAAGCGTTAGCCTAGGTGTTAGGGAACATCCTTTGCCAAGGCTTCGGATGTCGATACAAAAGTAAGGCCTTTTTCGTTCAATTGCTTGGGGAGTGAGTTATTAGTTATCAGGGATGAGTTATGAGTTATGAGTTATGAGTTAAAGGGAATTTTTTTGAGGAACTTGAGTTCCCAGAACTCTATTTTTTTCTTAACCATTTTACTGATTTCCTGGTCACCTGATTTCCTGATTCACCGTTTTCCTGATTTACTAATCCACTGATCCACCAATTCCCTGTTCAACTGATTTCCTGATCAACTATTATTGAATATTCCCAGACAATTGACCACCTTTGCATCTTCAAAATTCACAAATCATGACTTCAGATCAACTGAAAGATTTAAAGGCCAGAATAGCGGCTTTGAGGGGGTATCTTTGACTACGATCGTAAGAAAAGCGAGGTAGAAGAGGAAGAGCTTGTAACCGCACAACCCGACTTTTGGAACGACCCAAAAGAATCAGAAAAAGTACTTAAGCAAATTCGTCTTAAAAAAGTTTGGACAAGTAGTTTCGAAAACGTGCTTGCCGCTTTAGACGATGTTGAAACTTTCAACGAATTCTTAGAAATGGGAGAAACTTCCGTTGAAGAGGTCGATAAAGAATTCAAAAAAGCCCTGACTATTCTCGAAGAACTCGAGTTCAAAAAAATGCTCAGTGGCGAAGAAGATCAGCTTAGTGGCATGATCGAGATTAATCCAGGTGCTGGTGGAACAGAAAGCAACGATTGGGCGGAAATCCTGATGCGGATGTACATCATGTGGGGCGAAAGCAAAGGCTACAAAGTAAAACAAGTGCATTACCAACCAGGCGAAGTTGCAGGCTGTAAATCATGTACACTAGAGTTTGAAGGTGAATTTGCCTATGGCCAATTGAAGGCTGAATCTGGTGTACATCGCTTAGTACGAATTTCTCCATTTGATTCAGGCGGAAGAAGACACACGTCATTTGCTTCGGTGTTCGCTTACCCAGTGGTTGATGATACCATCGAAATTGAAATCAATCCTGCCGATATTTCTTGGGATACTTTTAGGTCTGGTGGCGCTGGTGGACAGAACGTGAACAAGGTAGAAACGGGTGTGCGTTTAAAACATGCTCCTACTGGAATTACCATTGCCAATACTGAATCTAGGTCCCAACTGGGTAACAAGGAAAAAGCCTTGGCAATGTTGAAATCAAGGTTATATCAAATTGAGATTGACAAGCGCAACGCGGCACGAGATATTGTAGAAGATGGCAAAATGAGAGTAGACTTTGGTTCTCAAATCCGAAACTACGTTTTGCATCCTTATAAGTTGATCAAAGATGCCAGAACCGGTTTTGAACGCACTGATGTTCAAAATGTGTTGGATGGAGATCTTGACGATTATATCAAAGCTTACTTAATGCAGCAGTAATTAAATAAGGTTATTTAAAAAGTTGTTTAGCTCGTCATTCCCAACTTATCCGATACTTCGGATGGGAATCTCCAAGTAGCTGAGATAGTTATTGGGAGATTACCGCTTTCGCGGCAATGACGGATACTTCTTTTCAGATCACCTCATTTTTAAACAATGACCAAAAAACCAAGAGTATACACCCTGCAGTTTTTTCTGCTTTGCCTCAGTTCCTTCTTGTTCTTTGGTAGCTTCAATATGATTGTACCTGACTTGTACAATTATATTACTTCGCTAGGTGGTGGAGAATACAAGGGTTTTATCATTTCACTTTTCACCGTTACGGCAGGTTTATCCAGGCCATTTAGTGGGAAGTTATCCGATACTATTGGTCGAATTCCGGTCATGATTGTGGGTGCTGGTGTTTGCTTTATCATGGGCTTTTTATACCCCATGGTAAGCACCGTTTGGGCACTTTTACTGCTTCGCTTTTTACATGGCTTTTCTACTGGTTTTAAACCCACGGGAACCTCAGCTTATATTGCGGACATTGTTCCTGCCAACCGAAGAGGAGAAGCCATGGGTTTTTCTGGTTTGTTTGGAAGTTTAGGCATGGCGGCTGGCCCAGCCATCGGTCCAAAAATAGCAGTGTCGTATGGCTTAGACGTAATGTTCTACACTTCTTCCGCAGTAGCCATTCTTTCGGTGCTGATTTTAATTGGTATGAAGGAAACCTTGAAAGATAAAGTCAAATTTCATCCAAGGTTATTATTGATAAAACCAAACGAAATCATTGAACCTAGGGTTTATAATCCGTCAATTTTGTTTCTACTAACAACATTCTCATTTGGCGCAGTACTCACTCTCGTACCTGATTTGACCATGAGTTTAGGCTATAGCGAGGGCGATAAAGGGATCTTTTTTACCGTGTTTGTATTTTCTTCTTTAATCATTCGGCTTTTGGCGGGTAAAGCCTCCGATAAATATGGCCGAGTGATCGTTTTAAAAATAGCCACGATTTTCATTGCTGTAGCTGACCTATTAATCGCCTATACTCATACCCCTTTCATGCTCATGGTAAGTGCGGTCTTCTTTGGCGTATCGGTTGGGATGAACACACCAACGATTTACGCTTGGACGATTGATTTAAGTCAAGATCACCTTCGCGGTAAGGGTTTGGCCACGATGTATATTGCTTTAGAAATTGGGATTGGTTTAGGGGCACTGGTTTCGGGATGGATTTATGGCAACCATATCGAAAATCTTCGCGAAGCATTTATTACTTGCGCGATACTCTCATTAATTGGCTTCTTATTTTTAAATTTTGGGTTAAATTCAACCAAAAGATTTGTGAAACCCTCGCTTTAAAAAAAAGCCACAATGAAAATTAGCTCGACCCTCGTTATATTTTTTACGATTTCAATAGGTCATTTAGCAGCAATAGCCCTAGAATTGCCACTTTTTGCGGAAGTCACCAAACCAATGCTAATGATGGCATTACTGGTTCATTTTAACCAGTCTGTACCGAAAACGGCATTGAGTAAATTCGTCAATGCAGCGCTTATTTTATCTGCTATTGGAGATACTTTGCTCATCTTCAATGATGAAAACCCATTATTTTTTATGCTCGGATTGGGCTCATTTCTACTTGCCCATTTGGTTTATATTTTCCTGAATCTCAACCTCATCGATATAGAAGATCGCAAAATCAAATTCCATTGGAGAGATATTATATTCGCTGGTTTTGGGCTGTTTATGTTCAGACTTTTAAGACCAAATTTGGGAGAAATGATGATTCCAACTTTGATCTACACGGTTGTGATTTGCATGATGGGAATTACGGCCAGCAAAAGAATCGGTAAAACTTCGAAGAGAAGTTTTCAGCTCATAATGATAGGAGCCATCACATTTATGATTAGCGATTCCTTACTGGCCATTAATAAATTTTATGTGGCCATAGATCATGCTGATTTGCTGATCATGCTCACCTATATCACCGCTCAATTTTTGATTATCAGCGGAATAATAGCCTTTATCCACAACTTGCAAGAGGCTTCTAATTAGCCCTTCTTACTTTTCCGCTTCCTGCAGAACTCGTATTGACAGACGTTGGATTACCGGAATAATACACATTGCCACTTCCGCTTACTCTTACATCAAGGTCGCCATCGCACTGAATATTGCTGCGGCCAGAACCCGTGATGCTAATGTCATAGTCTCCGCTGGCCAATTTATCTGCTGAATAACGGCCAGAACCACTGATACTTAATTTGGCCTTTTCGGTAGTTCCGCTAAGGTTTATACTTCCTGATCCTGAAATTCTTGAGGTAGTATACTCAGCATCGATTTCCAATTCAATGCTACCAGAACCAGAAATTACAGTTTCGAAGTCTCGAGTTTTGAATTTGGACTCACCAATGATACTGCCTGAACCACTAACTATAGCGCCTTTAAGCTCTTTGATAGTAATGTAAACCGAGAGTCTGCCTCTGTTGCTACTGCCCCAAAATCTCCAGTTATCTCTTTCGTTTTTAATTACCAATCTGCCATTACGAACTTCAGTGACAATTTCTTCAAGAAGGTCATCATCACCTTCAAGAATGACTTCATTTTTGTCGCCTTGCTTCACATAAACCTTACCCGACACACTCATGCCTATTTCATCAAAGTCGCCCACATTTCGGGTTTCTTTGTTTTGAGCGAAAGCAGTGAAGGATATTAAAAATAGAATGACCAGCGTGAGTGTTGTTGTTTTGAGAGATTTCATATTTAAAAATTTCACGAAAGACTACTCAAACGCTGGCTTGGTTGCATCAAGTTCATCAGATAGCGAAAGAAATTGCTTTTTTCTTGGCTAGTATTTTGAAACGAACGAACAGGGCAATAGCAGAGGCTGAAAGTCCAACCAACAATCCTAGCCAAATACCTTGTGGGCCAAAGTCCCAAACAAAGCCCAACAAATAGCTCACTGGAATTCCCAAAACCCAATAGGAAATTAAGGTAATGATGGTTGGAATTTTGACATCAGACATCCCTCGAAGCGCACCTAAACCAACGACTTGTACTCCATCAGAAAGCTGAAAGAATCCAGCCACTACAATTAAAGTACCTGCAAGGCTTATCAACTCGGGATCATCCACATAAAGTGTAGGAAAGAAATTATGAAAGACAATAAAGATAGTCGCACAAAAAGCCATAAAGATGAGCGCTATGATAAAGCTGATATTCCCTGCTCTATTGAGGTTAAATGCATCCCGCTTTCCAATTTGATTGCCTACTCGAACCGTAGAGGCGGCCGCAATCCCTGTGGCCATCATATAGCTAAGCGAAACCAAGCTTATGGCAATTTGATGCGCTGCCAAAGGCACGACCCCCAATTGCCCCATCATTAAAGCCGCAACACTAAAGGCACCCACTTCGAAAACAAATTGCGCTCCGCTTGGTACTCCAATCTTTAGCATAGGTTTGAAATAAGCAGCCGAAATACTGAAAATCTGAAGACCCACTTTAAACACTTCAGTCCTTTTACTTTTTCCGATATAAATCAACAAGCCAATTGCCATAAATACTCTGGAAATCAATGTACCCCAACCTGCACCAATTAAACCTAATTCAGGAAACCCAAATTTTCCATAAATGAGCAAATAATTCAGCAGCACGTTCAGCAGATTTGCAGCGATGCTGATGTACATGGTTGGCCTAGTGATGGATAAACCTTCTAAAAATTGCCTGAAATTCTGAAATATCATTAATGGAATAAGCGAGGCGAGAATCACGTAAAAGTAAGGTGTGCCCATACTAATCACCTCCGCAGGCTGTGAAAAACTATCGAAGGCAAAGGACAATCCATAACCCATTAAGAAGAGTACTAAGCTGGTTGCGCCACAAAGCAAAATTCCATGTCGAAGTAATCTAGCAATTTTGGTAGTATCGCCTTCTCCATCTGCTTGCGCTACAAGAGGCGTGATACCATAAGATATACCAATGCCGAACATCAAAAACACCATGAGCATGCTATTCGCAAATGAAGAAGCAGCAAGTGCTTCCGGTCCGATTTGACCTACCATGATACTATCTACAATGCCTACAGAGACATGGCCAATTTGACTTAAGACCACCGGAAAAGCCAAATGGAGTGTCTTATTAAAATGCTGTCGGTAGCTAAGCTTTTCTAAGGTCATAATCCTTTAATTCTGGCGTATTTCAGAATTGCAGCCACGCTTAGGCTATCGGTAATTCTTCCGTCCATTACCATTGCCAAAGCTTCGGTAAAAGGTAATTTCTTTACTGAAATGTCTTCGGTATCGTCAAATTCGGTTTCACCCTCTTGTAGGCCAGTCGCCAAGTAGGTCATGCCGACTTCATCGGTAACGGAATTTGAAGTATGTATTTTACAGAGGAATTCAAGTTTTTGGCAATCTAGACCAGTTTCCTCTTTCAATTCTCTTTTGGCGCCTTCTTCATAAGTTTCATCAAAAGGCACTGCGCCCATAGGGATTTCCCAGCTGTACTCACCTAAAGTATAGCGAAATTGCCCTACGAGCCAAGTATTCATTTCATCATCAATGGGAAGAATACCAACCGCGCGGCCTTTGAATGACA
>JBLIKG010000137.1:0-6052 GCA_047636255.1 Roseivirga sp.
GGCAAAAATCGACTTTTCGATGAGTGAAAGATTTGCGTAGATAAGCAAACAAAAAACCTCGATTATTCAGTTTAATGTTTCTTGTTTAGAGTGGACTTACTCAATTTAAGTCATCTCGAAGAGGTCTTTTTCAGTAATTCAATGGGTGGTAATTGGGGTGTGAAATTCCAAAGTTCTGAAACCTGTGGAATTAAATATTGAACGGGATATCAGTAAGAGAAGTCGGAGGTTGATTTAGGGATACTGAAACGACTCCGAGGCTTCGGAGCGGCATGACGCTCCGAACAGATCGTCTTCCTGAGCTTGACTCAGGATCCGTCTGTTATACCGTTAAAATAGATTAACGGACAGAGTCCTTATTTATGAATTGTCACAGGTCAGGAGAACCTGTGACAATAGGGTTTAATCAACAATCTCTTTTCAACACAAAAAAAAGCCCAACTCTCTCAAGTCAGGCTTTCTGTATTTTAGCGTTGAAGTGAAATTACTTCCTCTGCATTACCTTTTTAGCGGCTTTAATAATATGAGCAGCATCAATACCATATTTGGTCATTAGCTCTTCTGGCTTTCCACTTTCCCCGAAGGAATCGTTAACCGCCACCATTTCTAATGGTGCTGGATAATGTAATGCAAGTGTTTGTGCAATGCTATCTCCTAAACCACCATTCATTTGATGTTCTTCTGCCGATACTGCACAACCCGTTTTTCTAACCGATTCCAATATCGCTTCAACATCCAATGGTTTAATGGTGTGAATGTTAATCACTTCTACACTGATGCCTTCTTTTGCCAATTCAGCTTCAGCTAAAATAGCTTCCCACACTAGATGTCCAGTAGCGAAAATAGTAACATCAGCCCCTTCGATAAGCTTCAAAGCTTTTCCGATTTCAAATTTCTGATCGGCAGGAGTGAAAATAGGCACTTTTGGTCTTCCGAACCTTAAATAAACAGGGCCTTCATGCGCTGCAATAGCAATGGTAGCTGCTTTAGTTTGATTGTAATCACAAGGATTGATTACAGTCATATGCGGCAACATTTTCATCATTCCAATGTCTTCCAAGATCTGATGCGTTGCGCCATCTTCACCAAGCGTTAAACCAGCATGAGAAGCACATATCTTTACGTTCTTTTCAGAATAAGCAATAGACTGACGGATTTGATCGTAAACACGGCCCGTTGAAAAGTTAGCAAAAGTGCCAGTGAATGGGATTTTACCTCCAATGGTCATCCCTGCCGCTAAGCCCATCATATTGGCTTCAGCAATACCCACTTGAAAAAACCTTTCAGGGAATTCATTGATGAAGTCTTGCATTTTTAGTGAGCCCACCAAGTCGGCACAAAGTGCGACAACATTGGGGTTGGTTCTTCCTAATTCAAGCAATCCATCGCCAAATCCTGAACGTGTATCCTGTGTTTTTGTATAAGTATATTTAGTCATTGATTCAGCGATTAATAGTCTCCAAGGGTTTCTTCAAGTTGCGAAAGGGCATTGGCCAATTGCTCGTCATTCGGAGCAACTCCATGCCATTTGTGCGATCCCATCATGAAATCAACTCCAGCGCCCATCTCAGTTTTCATTAAGTTGATCACTGGCTTTCCTTTTCCTGAAAGTGATTTTGCCAATTTCATGGCGTTGATCACAGATTTCATATCGTTGCCATCGCTTTCAATCACATCCCAACCAAAGGCTTGCCATTTGGCTTTTACGTCCAACAGGTTCATGACCTTATCAGTAGGGCCATCGATCTGTTGTCCATTAAGGTCGATCGTAGCAATGATGTTATCAATTTTATGGTGAGCAGCATACATGGCCGCTTCCCAAACTTGACCTTCATCTAATTCTCCATCGCCCATCAATACAAAAACTTTATGCTTATCGCCATTAAGTTTTTTGGCTTGAGCTGCTCCACAAGCAACAGAAAGTCCTTGACCCAAAGAGCCAGAAGCAATTCTAATGCCTGGTAAACCTTCTTCAGTAGCAGGGTGACCTTGAACTCTTGAATTCAATTTTCTAAATGTGGCTAATTCTGAAACTTCAAAATAGCCACTTCGCGCCAAAACGCTATACCAAACAGGGGAGATATGACCATTGGATAGGAAGAAAAGATCTTCATCTTTTCCATTCATATCGAATGGTTTTTTGATTTCCATGATGTTGAAATAGAGTGCGGTCAGAAAGTCCGTACATCCTAAAGAGCCACCTGGGTGGCCTGAGTTTACGGCATGCACCATGCGTACAATGTCTCTTCTTACTTGGGAGGCAATTCGCTCAAGTTCTTCAATACTCGGTTTATCCACGCTTTTATGTGTTGGTTAAAAAACTTATTTCAGTATTTGACTACTGTGTTCCTTTGTCTTTACTTTTTCAATGATTTCAGCAATAAGGCCATTTTCATCAATTACGAAAGTAGTTCTGGCGGTGCCCATATAAGAGCGACCATACATTGATTTTTCTACCCATGTTCCAAATTGCTCATGAATACTTTTGTCTTCGTCAGCAATAAGAGGGAAAGGGAGCTCAAATTTATCAATAAATTTCAGATGCATTTTGGTAGAATCCGAACTAATTCCAACAACTGCATAACCCGCCTTTAAAAGGGCATCGTAATTATCGCGAAGGTTGCAGGCTTGAGTGGTGCAGCCAGGGGTATTGTCTTTAGGGTAGAAGTAAAGCACTAGCTTTTTGCCAGTGAAATCAGAAAGTTTAATTGGGTTACTGTTTTGATCGATTCCCTCAAAATTTGGGGCTTTGTCACCTACTTTAAGTGCCATGATTAGAGTTTTAAGTTTAAGGATTTTTTATTTCCCGCGTTATCGGTAACCACTAAAGCCAAATCACCGCTAATAGGTTTCGATTTATCTAATTGTTCTGACCAAATAATTTTCTTTTTTGGATCATAGTGCATTAATAGCCATTCTCCATTCAGCTTAGCTTCATAGCTAGAAATGCCAGACATCGCATCGTCTATGGTGAAAACCACTGTGCCGTTTGTAGTTGGTTTGTATTGCACAGAAGGCTTCACCTTATCTTTCAATAAGGTGAACTCATCCAGTGAAGAGGTACTAAATCTGATTTTTCCGTTTACCCACTCACCACCGACATAACTCGGTTTTCCGTTGCTAGACAAACTATAAACTTGATAGGTTTCTAAACTGTCATATTTGGCCAATGGACTTAGCTCAATCGAGATCCCATTTTTTAAGGGAATGAGCGAAGGGCCTAATTTTAGAATTTCTGATTTTCCATTTTCATTCAGTTTATGGCTGGATTCCAAATAAAGTGTATCGAAAAGACTGTTTTTATTGAATTGTAATGTGAAGCCGGTATCACTGAAATCATATGTTACTCCCGAGGGTATTGAGTTCACTAAATTTAAATCTTCCATTCCATGACCATAGTCAATTTGAGAAGGGATGCCTTTCGTTAGATCAATCAGATAAATATTATCGAGCGTACTTTGATAAGCGGGATCAATAATTCTTGAACCTTCCGCGGTATAGAGTGTGATTTTATTTGCTTCTCCCTCTTTCTTCTTTTTCAGTTGAAGTGTATTGTCCAAGATGTAGGAATGGCCTTCTGCATTTGATGTTTTTGAAACGACTTTATTGCTGACGGTTCCTTTTACTACAAAACTGACTAAGCGTTGATTATTATAAGCATCGGCAAGTACGATTGTGACATTGTAGATTGAATCCGTTTTAGCATGGAAAAAGCCATTGTCTTGAAGCTTTCTATAAAAGCCAAGCACGTTACCATCGTCAACATAAAGCTTGTTATACCTTCTTCTGGTCTCTTGTTCAGCTTGGTAATTAGTATGTACCCTGATGTTGTTCTGTAATGCGAAACTCACCGTGTCAATGCGTTGACTGAATAATAACTGGTCGTTTTGAAATACGTCAATAGATGGGATTCCATTTTTATTAGCGGCCCCATCCAGCTTGTCATGGCCCCATAGCTCGATGCCTAATTTGCCAGTTGCTAAAATGGTATCGGGAATCACATATTCATTTCCCCTTCTTTCTAGATTGAATTCAAACCTTCCGAATTCGCCATTGACTCTAGCATCTATGGTCATTGTTTTTAGGGCAATCCGCTCAGCAATTGGAGCGATTTGATCTTTGATTTGGGTAAAACCAAAACGCAATGGATCCAATACTTGCTGTTGTACATTTCTGATTTCGAAGTGAAGATGCGGCCCAGTTGAAGAACCAGAGTTACCTGAGAAACCCAATATTTCCCCTTGTTCTAGTTTGAATTGATTTCTTTCTGGAAAGAGGTTTAAGGTAAATGATTTTTGTTGGTACTGGTTCTCCAATACATATTGCGCTAATTCTTCATTGAAGCTTTGAAGGTGTGCATAAACGGTGGTAGTGCCATTCGGATGCGCCACATAAACACAGTTGCCATACCCCCCCGTAGATACTGCGATTCGACTTACATATCCATCTGCAGCCGTGTATACATTTAAGCCTTCAACTCCATTGGTTTTAATATCCAACCCAGCATGGAAATGTGAAGCGCGTAATTCGCCCATATTACCTGCTAAAAAATTGGTCCTTTCGGGCTGAATAGGGAATTTGAAATACCCGTCTTCTACCTTGTCGTATTGCCCAAAAAGGGGAGTAAAACAAGAAATAAATAACAAAACTACAAGACTACTTAACCTCAACTTCCAACATTTTTTCATTTTCCAAATAAGCGATAAGCCTATCTCCAATATTGATTTTTCCAACGCCTGCGGGGGTGCCAGTGAAAATAACATCACCCTTTTTTAACGTAAAGTATTTCGAAATATGCGCAATGATTTCGTCAAAACTGAACAACATCATTTTTGTATTCCCCTTTTGCTTAAGTTCATTATTTTGGGTAAGACTAAAGGTAAGTTCATCCAAATTGTAAGCGCTTTTATCCTTGAAATCAGAAATAGGTGCTGAGCCATTAAAGGCTTTGGCGATTTCCCATGGCAAACCTTTTTCTTTACAGCGCTGCTGCAAATCGCGGGCCGTAAAGTCAATGCCTACTCCAATTTCATCATAATATTTATGCGCGAATTTTTTATCGATATGCTTTCCTTCTTTGCTGATTTTCAACAGCACTTCTACTTCGTAATGAATATCGTTTGAGAAGTCGGGATGGTAGAACGGAGCATCGTTTCTTAATACTGCGGTGTCAGGTTTTAGGAAAACGACAGGTTCCGATGGTCGCTCATTGTTGAGCTCAGCAATATGTTCAGCGTAGTTTCTGCCAATAGCAATAATTTTCATGCTGTGTTAGTTTAGGATTGATGAGAGACATTATTCTCTTCAGCAAAATTAAAATTTCGTATCGATTTGACAACCTATCAATATTGAGCAATTTTGTAATTCGAATGGTTCAAATCGAACTGACCCAAATCTAATGAACTAACTCGACCTATTTCAAGAGAAACCATGAAATCAAATTATAGACACATGAAAAAATTATTCGCTTTAGCATTCATTTTGGTTTTAGCATTCGATTGTACGACAGTGCCGATTACAGGCAGAAGCCAAATGACTGGCCTAATTAGTTCCGGTCAAGTCGTTGCAATGAGTGCTGATGCCTACAAGCAGGTAATCGATTCAGTAAAACTTTCTAACAATGCAGAGAAAGTCACTATGGTGAAGCGAGTTGGAGATCGCATTCAAAAGGCGGTTGAACAATACATGAATAACAATGGCTACACTGGGCTCTTGGACGGATTCAATTGGGAGTTCAATGTGATTGATAATGATTCTACCGTTAACGCTTGGGCTATGCCTGGGGGAAAAGTAGCTTTCTACACAGGTATTCTGCCAATTTGTAAAGACGACTTGGGCATTGCCGTAGTCATGGGGCACGAAGTCGCGCATGCAGTGGCCAAACATGGTCAAGAAAGAATGAATCAAGGAATGCTACAGCAGTATGGCGCATTAGGAGTGGCTGTTGCTTTTCAAGGGAAGTCACCCACTACTAGGAGTATTGCTAATCAAGCTTTTGGTTTAGGATCTAATATTTTTGGGATTTTACCTTTCAGTAGAACTCATGAGTCGG
>JBLIKG010000138.1:0-6014 GCA_047636255.1 Roseivirga sp.
GATTTTTATTTCAAATTCTCGTTAGAGGGATTATGCGCTTACAATCCACATTATTTTGTCTTCTATTCCTTAGCTTTTATGCTTGTCAGAAAAATGAAGATGGCCTTAATCCAGAAGCTTTAGAATACAGGCAAGCCATGCGAGACTTTGTGATTGGAATAAGCAACGCTGCTAACTCAGAAAATCCCGATTTCCTGATTATTCCTCAAAACGGAATTGAGTTAATCACCAATGATGGTGAAGACAACGGCCCTATTAATTTGACCTACCTAAATGCCATTGATGGCCACGGCCAAGAAGACTTGTTTTATGGTTACGACACAGACAACCAAGCCACCTCAAACAATGACAATGCGTATCTCCGTGGATTCTTAAATATATCAAAGGGCAATGACAAACAGATTTTAGTCACTGACTATTGTTCTAGTACAGGTAAAATGAATGACTCATATTCTAAAAACAATACACAAGGCTATATTTCCTTTGCTGCTAATCACAGAGAGTTGGACAATATACCCACTTACCCAATGACCATTAATGGAGAAAATAATGCTCAAATTCAGGGACTATCCAGTGTTAAAAATTTCCTTTATCTCATTAATCCTGACGGCTTTCAGACTAAAGCATCATTCATCAATGCGGTAACCGCAACCAATTATGACCTCTTAATCATGGACTTGTTTTTCCACGATGGCCAAGCATTTACGGCAGACGAAATAATTCGATTGAAAAGTAAAGCGAATGGAGGAACGAGGCTAGTCATTTGCTACATGTCGATTGGAGAAGCTGAGGATTACCGTTATTACTGGAATTCAGCATGGCAAAACAACAAACCTAGCTGGTTGGAGGCTGAAAACCGCGACTGGCCAGGGAATTACAAAGTCAAGTATTGGGATTCAGCTTGGCAAGAAATTATTTTCGGCAACAATGATTCTTATCTTAATAAAATCCTGAATACCCACTTCGATGGCGTATATTTGGACATCATAGATGCCTTCGGATATTTCGAATAGATAGAATTAAGAAGGTACTTTTCTGATATGAATTAAAAAGCCCGTTTTAAAGGCAAGGACACACTTTTGTGTGCTTAATAATTCAGTTAAAATTTTATAAACTTAGGTTTCAAAATCAAAAACAGTTACCTATATTTGCAGTCCGAATTTTAGAAGTATAGAGCAATGGCTAAGAAAGGCAACAGAGTTCAGGTGATAATGGAGTGCACAGAGCACAAAACGAGCGGTAAGCCCGGCACCTCACGCTACATCACTACCAAAAACAGAAAGAATACAACAGAAAGATTGGAGTTGAGAAAATACAATCCAATTTTGAAGAAATATACTGTTCACAAAGAAATTAAGTAATTATGGCTAAGAAAGTAGTTGCAACCCTGAAAGTACAAGGTGGTGTAAAATACGCCAAAGTAATCAAAGCAGTAAGATCTCCGAAAACAGGTGCTTATACCTTTAGAGAAGAAATCGTTACTGAAGACTTAGTAAAATCTATATTAGCCGATAAGTAATCGGCAATATTATTTAAGATAGATTTAAAGTCCCTCAATAGGGACTTTTTTGTTGATGATTTAACATACGCTATTATGGGACTGTTTGGAATCTTCTCAAAAGAAAAGAAGGAATCGCTCGATAAGGGCCTTGAAAAAACCAAGGAAGGTTTCTTTTCCAAATTAGGGCGTGTCGTAGCGGGTAAATCAAAAGTTGATGATGAAGTTCTCGATGAACTCGAAGAAATACTCATCAGCTCTGATGTTGGGGTTGAAACTACCATCAAAATCATTGAACGAATCGAGGCAAGAGTTGCTAAGGACAAATATCTTAATACTGCAGAGCTTGATAGAATTCTTCGCGAAGAAATCGCTGAATTACTATCAGAAAACAATTCCGAAGACCTTACGGACTTCAGCCTGCCCGCGGGTCATAAACCTCATGTAATTTTAGTAGTAGGCGTCAATGGTGTAGGAAAAACCACCACCATAGGAAAACTTGCTGCTCAATTCAAAGCGAAAGACAAATCAGTGGTACTAGGAGCAGCTGATACTTTTAGAGCTGCTGCAGTTGACCAACTCAAACTTTGGGGAGAACGTGTAGGCGTACCTGTAGTTGCGCATGGCATGAACACTGATCCATCGGCTGTCGCTTTCGATGCTGTTCAAAAAGGAATTGATATAGGTGCAGATCTTGTTATTGTAGATACCGCAGGTAGATTACACAACAAAATCAACTTAATGAACGAGTTGACGAAGATCAAAAGAGTGATTCAGAAAGTAATGCCCGATGCACCTCATGAAATCATGCTCGTATTGGACGGTTCTACTGGCCAAAATGCCTTTATTCAGGCGCAAGAATTTACCAAAGCTACCGAGGTTTCATCCTTAGCAATCACAAAATTAGACGGCACAGCCAAAGGCGGTGTGGTCATTGGTATTTCCGACCAATTCAAAATTCCAGTCAAATACATTGGTGTTGGAGAAAAAGTAACCGACCTACAAGTATTCAATAAAGCAGAGTTTGTAGATTCTTTGTTCAAGAAGTAGTCCACTGCTGTGCATTTACTTTATTGCACGATCACGGACAAACCGCTGCCCTATATCGCTCACTATTCTCGGACTTGAAATTTTATATATCTCTATATCAATTAGTTACCTCATTGGTATTAGCCTTGTTGCAAAAGTGAAGGATAAAAAACATTTGTTCATTAACGCACAATAATCATGGGAGCAATAGCCATTAATATTCCTCAAATATCTGGCGAACAAGAGATTGAGGTTGAAGTAAGAATCAACGGAGAAAAAAATCCTACAATTACCGAGTCGAAGTATTCCACTGGGCGGACTGCGAAAACCCAAGTGACGACAGAGTAGATTGCATTCGGGAAATTTTAGCCAAATACGATCCTGCTTGGGAGCTTTATCAAATTGGTATGCCAACAGATGACCTTGTACCGATCACATTTAGGAAAAAGAGAGCTTTATAAATCAAAGCAGGATAAAAGCACTAATTACGAACCTGAATTTGCTATATGATCCTTTCATAATTCATTACCTTTGCGCTTTAATTTAATTGAATGAAGACGAAGGGACTGAAGAAGGATAAGGTGAACATTGTAACGTTAGGTTGCTCTAAAAACCTAGTGGATTCCGAGGAAATACTTACCCAATTAAGAGGTAACGGTATTAAAACTACTCATGAATCTAAAAAAGACGATGCCAATATTATCATTGTAAACACCTGTGGGTTTATAGACAATGCCAAGCAAGAGTCAATTGACACTATTCTTCGCTACGCTGATGCTAAAGATGAAGGCCTAATTGATAAACTCTATGTGACGGGATGTCTTTCTCATCGCTACAAAGATGACCTAGAAGCAGAGATCCCACAAGTAGACGCCTTCTTCGGAACAATGGAACTTCCAGCACTTCTCAAGAAATTTAAAGCAGATTATAAGCATGAATTGGTAGGTGAGCGAATTATCACTACTTCCAACCATTATGCTTACTTAAAAATATCTGAAGGTTGCGATCGTCCCTGCTCCTTCTGCGCTATCCCTTTGATGAGAGGTGGACATCGATCTCGCCCAATTGAAGAATTGGTATTGCAGGCTAAAAACTTAGCCAGAAATGGTACCAAAGAATTGCTTTTGATTGCCCAAGACTCTACCTACTATGGTTTAGACATTTATAAGAAGAGAAACCTAGCAGAGCTGATGCAACGTCTATCGGACGTGGATGGCATTGACTGGATCAGACTGCACTACGCCTTCCCTACAGGCTTCCCAATGGATGTATTAGATGTTATGGCCGAACGCAGTAACATCTGTAATTACATTGACATACCGCTTCAACATGGTTCGACTAAAATGCTGAAGCTGATGCGCAGAGGGACTACCAGAGAAAAAACAGAGGCTTTGATCAGCGATATCAGAAATCGTGTTCCCGACATTGCCATTAGAACGACTTTGATCGCTGGGCACCCAGGTGAAACAGAAGATGACTTCGCAGATATGGTAGATTTTGTGGAGAAATCGAAATTCGATCGTTTGGGGATTTTCACCTATTCACATGAAGAAAATACCCATGCTCATTCTTTTGTTGACGATGTGCCTGATGAGTTGAAACAAGAAAGGGCTAACCACGTAATGCAGATACAGGAAGATATCTCAAACGAGATCAATCAGCAGAAAATCGGAAAAACCTTTAAAACACTGATTGATAGGAAAGAAAGTGGTAGCTATTACGGCAGAACAGAGCACGATTCACCGGAAGTAGACAATGAAGTAATCATTGATGCCAAAACTCATCATTTAAGGATTGGGGATTTCGTTGACGTAAAAATCACTGATGCTACAGAATTTGACCTTTATGGTGAACCAATTAAAGTCGATTAACAGTTCAAAGAACGATGCGATGACTTCTTGTAAAAACTCGTTGACATTTCTTAAATCAATTGTTAATGGCTTCATGTTTTCCCTTTGTAAATAGATCATATGGCTGTTCAGGAACACTCTAAAGTTTTATTAAGTAAAATACCTTTTGATCAAACGAACAGCTTTTCAAAGTCATTTTTAGACTATATCGGGGGAGTTGAAGCTTTAACTCCATTCTATAATCGCTTACCTAATATTGAAAACTTCAAGGCGCAAATTGAAGAGAAATCCTTTAGCCCTGAAGCTAGAAATACACTCGTTGATGTGCTAAATCAACAATATGAAGGGTTCGATATCAGCGAAAGCACTGCAGAAAACATTTCGAGTTTATCCTTAGAAAATACATTTACCGTGACGACTGGCCATCAACTTAATATTTTCACTGGCCCGCTTTACTTTATTTATAAAATAGTTACTGTAATCAATGCTTGTAAGGAGCTAAAAACTGCCTATCCTGATTACAATTTTGTGCCTGTCTATTGGATGGCCTCAGAAGATCATGATTTTGAAGAAATCAGCTATTTCAGGTTCAATGGCAAGAAATTTACTTGGGAAACAGATCAAAAAGGTGCTGTTGGGCGATTTGATCCTAAATCGATTAAGCCCATTTTAGATAGCCTGCTCCACGTTCCAGATTTCTTTAAGGAGGCGTATTTAAAAAGAAAAACACTTGCTGAAAGTGCGCGGCATTATGTAAACGCCCTTTTTGGCGACCAAGGTTTGGTCATTGTAGATGCCGATCACAAAGCACTCAAAAGTCAGCTAACAACAATTATGCTCGATGACGTTTTTCAGCATACCGCGAATGACTGTGTGAGCGAAACTTCTCAAGATTTGCAGGATTTGGGTTATTCTACACAAGTCTTTCCAAGGGAAATCAATTTCTTCTACCTTAAAGGAGACATCCGATCTCGCATCGTAAAAGAGGGAAGTCAGTACAAAGTACTTGATACAGACATCGCCTTCACTCAAGAAGAATTAAGGGTTGAAATCAATGAATACCCAGAGCACTTTAGTCCAAATGTTGTTTTAAGACCGCTGTACCAAGAAGTCATACTCCCTAATTTAGCCTATGTTGGTGGACCTGCCGAATTGGTGTATTGGCTTCAATTGAAGGAAGTTTTCGTGCATTTCAGCACCCCTTTTCCAATGCTAATGCCGCGTAATTTTGCAGGCGTTATTACACCTCGTTTACAAGAAAAAATCACCAAGGCTAATCTTAGTTTCGAGGAACTTTTCAAAAATGAAATTGAGCTAACGAAAGAAAAGGTCAAAGAAAACAGTGTGCACGAATTATCTCTCAATGTTCAAAAAGATCAGTTTTCGGCCCTTTTTGAAAAAGTGAGTGTCCAAGCGACCACAGTCGATAGCACTTTAAATCAGCTTGTCGCAGCAGAAAAAAAGAAGCTAGAAAACTCATTATTGAAGATTGAAAAGAAGATTTTAAAGGCAGAAAAGAAGAATCAAGAAGTTTTAACTAACAGGATCTCCGCCATTAAAGAGGGATTATTCCCAGGCGGAAGTCCTCAAGAACGCAAGGATAACTTCATGAACTTCTATTTAAGCGACCCAAACTT
>JBLIKG010000139.1:0-5933 GCA_047636255.1 Roseivirga sp.
TACGATTTAAGTACAATCACGGGTCCAGATGATGTTATAGGAGCAAATAATTTAACCCAATTAAGGCTTTTACTAGATGATAACGGAGACTTTAATTCGGGAGCTACAATTATTGAACCTACTTCTACCAATGCAATAGACAACACGGTAACTTTCACAGTTAACTTTAATACGGGTCAATATTTTACTTTGGGTTCCATAGAAATTGGCGCTCTACCGGTTCAGTTAATTTCATTTAATGCCCGTGTACTACAGAATGAAACAGTAAAACTAGAATGGCAAACAGCATCTGAAACAGACAATGCATTCTATTCTATCCAAAGAAGCATCGATGGAATAAATTTCGAATCTATTGCCAATATTCAGGGTGCCGGAAACAGTGATATTCAAAATTCTTATTCATACTTAGATTTAAAACCGCTTGAAGGAGTGTCTTTTTATAGGCTAAAGCAAACAGATTTTAATGGAGTTTCAGAAACCACAGAGCTACTTAGGATTGTAATCTTCTTTCAAGAAAACGAAACGAAATTCGTAATTTTTCCTAATCCAGTTTACACGGGTGGGCAGTTGTCAATTAAATCAACTAATAGTTCGGTCGAATTATCATTAATAAGACTTTATGATTTGCTAGGCGATTTACAATTTGAATTCTGGCCAAACGAACTAACTCAAAGCACCCAATTCATTGTTCCGCTTAAAGCTGGAATTTATTTAATGCAGTTGCACGATACCCACGGACGGGTATTTATCCAAAAACTAATTATTGAGTAGGCGGTAAATCCTTCCCTTCCAATTCCAATCCTGTTTTAAATACAGCTAATAAATCTTAAAAGAGATTTATTAGCTGTAAACGTCTCACAAAGTCTTGCTCAATTCAACAAATCCAGTGTTCGGTGCCAAGCACTCGCGAGATTGAAATTCAAATAGTATTGGCCTTTGGTGTTTTTTTAGATCGATCGAAGAAGATCATTCAGGTAGAAGAAAAATCAATTAGTCTTGACTCATCTAAGCTTAAGAAAGGACTGAATTTGATCCGCATCATTGATGGTAATGGTAATATTATCACTATAAAAGTGATCAGTCAATAAGTTCTTAACAATCTGAGTTAGACTTTAAATATCGGGATACCTCTCCAAAAGTTGATGTTCCTATGGCATAAGGAACTAATGGCGTCATCTGGACAATGAATGAGCACTTTTGGAGAGTTCAAGCAATGAGAAAACCTTTCTACTACACCTTAGGCTTGTTTTATTAATCGAGTTCAGGGTAACAAATTATTATTCGTAGTAATCAATAATGTTTTGTGACATGATTCGGTAAATCTCAGCGATATCTTCGCTTTTAGATAGAGCCTCGTAATGCTTATCTAATATCTCTAGGTCGCCTCTTTTTGCAGGACCAGTTTGAGCATTTTCAGGGCCTAACTTTAGAGATTTACGCAGTGTTTCTTCAATCAAAGGAGTGAGTAGATTAAAATCTAAACCTTTATTGCTCATTATTTCTTTAGAAATGGTGAGCATATGGTTAGTGAAATTGCAAGCAAATACGGCAGCCAAATGAATATTTTTTCTTTCTAGGCTGTTCATCCTCAATGTTTTTGGACTAATCGAGTTTCCGAGCTTTAAGAGTTCTTCTTCCGTGAAGTCATTATCACCTTCAATGCCAATAGGCACTTCTTCAAATGCAATGCTTTTACCCTTGCTGAATGTTTGCAAAGGATAAAAAACACCAATATTTTTTGTTTGAGCATATCCCAATGCGTTCATACTCACCGAACCTGAAGTATGCGCTAAAATGGAGTTTTGAGGTAGCATAATAGTAGAAGCTAATTCTTCAATTACATCATCTGATACTGCCAGAATGAAAATCTGGGCCATACTTTTTCTGAAGTCCAATGAATTTGTCGCGGAGGCATTAAAGAAGTCCATAATAAAATCATTGGCATTAGAGAGATCACGACTGTAAACATCTGTGATCACATTACCGGCATTTTCAAAAACTCTAGCCAAATGCCAAGCCACATTACCAGTTCCGATTATGCCTATTCTAGCACTCATGGTTAGTCTTTATCATCATTGTTTTCCACTGCCTCGCGATAAATTTCGAATTCAACCCTACGATTAAGCGCTCTGTTTTCATCTGTTTTTTCATCTGCTATAATGGGTTTATTGCTTCCATATCCTATAGCGTTGATTCTAGTGGGGTCAACACCTTTATCAACAATCCATGTTTTGATCGCGTCTGCTCTTCTTTGAGAAAGGGTTAGGTTAAGAAGTGCATCACCACTCGAATCTGTATGGCCAGAGACATTGAGCTTGAATGAAGGGTGATCAATTAGAAAGTCGAGCACCTTATCAAGATCACTTTCCATACTTGGTAAAATGTTCCATTTACCATTTTCAAACTCTAAAGAAGCAAACTCGATCTTACTGGCTACTCTCTCAATAATGCCTTCATATTCAGTTTCGCCATCTAGGAAAAACATTTTTTCCAACCTAAAAAAATCATCTCCCTGTATAACGACCAAGTAATTTCTTTGGTTGATTAAATCGAATTCAAAAGTGCCATCATCCCTGGCAAACTTTGGAGCTACTTCAACCCCTTTGTCTAAATCAATAATTGATACAACTACATTCTGAGGTAATTTTCCAGTGAGGGTTTGTACTCTGCCCGAAAAGCGGGTATTGGCCAAAGGCTGTCCTCCCATTGGCAATGGAAATGAATACAAGTCTAAATTCTTCATGCTCTCATCTTCCGAGCGAGAATAGAAAATATCGCGAGACGCCTTGTCTATGGTGAAGTAAAACTCCGTTCCATTACCATTTACCAAAGGCCCAATATTTATGGGTTCCGAAAAATTGACTCCGAATTTATAGGTCTTGTAAATGTCATAATCTCCAAAATTCAATAAATGGCCATTGCTGCTAAAATAAAGCACACTGTGGTCTGGGTGATAAAACGGACTTACTTCGTTTTGACGAGTATTAACTATCGGGCCCAAATTTTGAGGCGGCCCCCAAATGCCGCGAGAGCTTTTTGGGCTAAAATATAAATCTGCTAGGCCAAAGCCACCTTGTCTATCGCTGGAGAAGAAAAGGGTGTCTTCTGCAGGCGACAAAGTGGGGTGCGAATCCCAGCCTTTGGAGTTAATATAGTTTCCCATATTTTTAGCTTCAGTCCAGACAGTATCTCCTTGAAAAATGGAGGTATAAAGATCGCAATTGCCGTAACTATCTGGAGCCCCACAGCGTGAGAAAAAGATGGTTTTTCCATCTTTGGTGAGCGTTGCTGAACCTTCATTGTATTTGCTGTTAATCCCTACAAATGACTTGGCTTCGCTCCATCCCTCACCTAAGTCTTCAGCAATAAAAATATCTTCGTTGCTAATTACTTTGATTCCTTCATTATGTGAATTTCTTTTTGAGGTGAACAAAAGAACTTTATCATTTCGGGTCACATTAGGGGCATAATCCTCCATTAAGGAATTAATTTTTTTACCCATGGTAGTGAGCACTCCACGTGGTGGTATCAGTGTATCTACTTGTCTACGGTATTCTACCAAGTCATAGTAATATTCAAGAGGCACGTAGTTTTGAATTCGATTTGGGTTTATTGAATCATAGCGTGAAAGGATTTGCTCTATTGGAAGTCCAGAGCGATGATGTTTTAACACCATGCTATAGAGTGGCCTGGCTTGGTCAATTGTGCCAAAAACTTCAGTGAGTTTTGCCAAACGCCATAAGTAGTATGTTTGGTAAGCGAAGTTTTGAACGCCAAAATTTGAAACGTATTCCTGTAATAAGGGATAAAGCTCTTTCCAATTCTCAGCCTTATCAAGCTCTTCAATTTTTCTAAGTTGCTTTGTATTGGAATAGAGCGAAATCTTGTTGATGTTTTTGAATACGATATCCGTTATCTCAATGGAAACGGAATCAGATTGTAATTCAATCTTATCTGCCTTTTTCTGCTCTTTCTTTTTTTTGAAAAATTGTGCCTGAGCTGTAAAGCCACAGCTAAAAAGTATGACCGATATGTAGAGCCACAGTCTAGTCATTTTTGTATTCTGTTTTAAGGTGCTAAGGCGTTAGATTTATCAAATTACACGTTTTTCATTACAATAAAAAAACCGTTCATGACAGATTGCCGTTTGGCACAGGGCTTGCAATTTAGGTGAAGCACATTTATTTTACGATCAAACGTGTCATTCTGGCACTAGCTATATGAAAATTAACAATCAAATGTTCGGTTCAATCCTAGCTGGAGACATTGAAGAGGACGAATCAGGTGATTTTATTCAAGTAATTGGAGGCGAAGAGGAAGAGGGCATTAACGAAGCCGAAAGGCCTGATGAGTTACCTATAATAGCGGTCAGAAACACGGTATTGTTTCCGGGGGTTTTAATTCCAATTACTGTAGGCCGTCAAAAGTCCATCAAAGTAGTAAAGAATGCCTATAAAGGGAATAAGATAGTTGGAGTTTTGGCGCAAGAGAACCCTAAAATTGATGATCCAAAGCAAAAGGATTTATTCAGAGTGGGTACGGTAGCCAAGATTGTTAAAATGTTGGTTTTGCCCGATGGAAACACCACAATCATTATTCAAGGAAAGGGTAGATTCGAGGTAGAAGAGTTTACTTCCGACAGCCCTTTTATAAAGGCTAAAGTAAAGTACCTCAAAGAAAACTTTCCTAAAAGACCATCAAAGGAGGTAAAAGCGATTATTCAGTCGATTAGAGATGCCGCTAACAAAATCATGAGCCTAAATCCTGAGATTCCAAAAGAAGCTCAGGTAGCCTTAGATAATATTGAAAAAACGAGCTTTTTAGTGCACTTCCTTTCTAGTAATATCAATGCTGAACCTAAGGAAAAGCAGAAGCTATTGGAAATTAATGATGGTGTAGAAAGAGCCACTGCGCTTCTTCAGCACATGTTCAAAGAAGTTCAACTACTCGAACTTAAGCACGAAATCCATAGCAAAGTACACTCTGATATCGACCAACAACAGCGCGATTACTTTTTGCGTCAGCAAATGAAGGTTTTGCAAGATGAATTGGGTGAAGATGGACCTGAAAGAGAAGTAGAACTGCTCAGAAAAAAGGGAGAAGGGAAAGTATGGCCTGACAAAGTTAAAATACACTTTAACAAAGAATTGGACAAAATTCTTCGGATGAACCCGATGGCGGCAGAATATCCGATTGCCATGAATTATGCTGAGGTGATGACAGATTTGCCTTGGGGAGCCTATTCTATTGATGATTTGGATCTTAAAAAGGCAAAGAAAATTTTAGATCGAGATCATTTTGGGTTAGAGAAAGTGAAAGATCGTATTCTCGAATACCTTGCTGTACTCAAGTTGAAAAAGGACTTAAAAGGACCAATTCTTTGTCTTTATGGCCCTCCTGGAGTTGGAAAAACTTCATTAGGGAAGAGTATTGCTAAAGCGCTCGGCCGTCAGTATGTCAGAATGTCCCTTGGTGGTGTGCATGATGAAGCTGAAATCCGAGGCCATAGAAAAACTTATGTAGGCGCAATGCCTGGTAAAGTCATTCAAAATATCAAGAAATCGAAAACTTCGAACCCTGTTTTTGTACTAGATGAAATCGATAAAGTAAATTCGAATTTTAGAGGAGATCCGTCTTCGGCCTTGTTAGAAGTGCTTGATCCAGAGCAAAATTCTGAGTTCGTAGATAACTTCTTAGAGGTTGAGTATGATCTGTCGAAAGTGCTTTTCGTGGCGACAGCCAATGCACTAGACACCATTCAGCCTGCCTTGCGAGATAGAATGGAAATCATTGAGGTTTCTGGCTATACCGTAGAGGAAAAAATTGAGATAGCCAAAAAGCATTTAATTCCGAAGCAAAAGGAAGAGCATGGATTGAAAACCGGTGATTTGACTTTTGATGTGAAAACAATTCAAAAGATTGTGGATGAATAT
>JBLIKG010000140.1:0-5931 GCA_047636255.1 Roseivirga sp.
ATTGTGGAGCTGGGTTTAGGTGGAGAAATTGAGTTGTCAATAAAACTATAATTTTAACCGCAAAGTGCACAGGAAGGCGCAAAAAAGGAATGCATAATCCGTAGAATATAGATTTTAGACCTTTCGTGCCTCAAGGAAAGAAAAGAGGCAGTTTTAATAAAAATGGCGTTTGGTGCATTCACAGAAGACAAAGCCATTGTCAAAAAGCCAGTTATTTGCACTCTCCTTTTCATCCTGAGTGGCACCGCGTTCGCACGAGCTTTAGCGGATGAGAAGCAAAGGAACTAAAGGGGTTTCGTCCATTGAGTCTTGATCACAAAAACAATTAATCTCCCTGCCCTGAAAGGGCATAATAATAAAACGAAGGGTGCAACCCTTCGCAAAAAGCACCACTCCTATTTAAGCCCTGAAAGGGCGGAGTAAACCACTAAATCGTACACGCCCATTATTCGTCCGACCACTCCAAGTGGTCAGACGAACCCGCTTCTCCAAAATTCATTTTAAGCCTCAATCCATATATAAACTACAATCAAGGTAAAAATAATTGAGGCCTCAGCTTGCTTCCTTTTTTATATGAACTACATTTAAGGTAAATAATAAAAACATGGGCAAACATCATCTTGGTGAATTTGAAGAAATCGTACTCCTCACCGTAGCGATTCTGCATGGTGAAGCTTATGGGGTTTCCATTATCGATGAGATTGAATCTCGGTTGAAAAGGTCGGTGAGCATTGGCGCTTTACAAACGGTTTTGAGACGACTGGAAGATAAAGGTCTTCTTACTTCAGAATTTGGTGAGGCGACTAAAACCCGAGGAGGTAAAAGGAAACGCTTCTTCACTGTCACTAATCTTGGCAAAAAGGAGCTTCGCGAAGCAAAAGAACAAAGGGTGAGCATGTGGAATGCGATTCCAGAAATCTCACTTAACGATTAAGCATCATGCGGTCACATGATGATAATGCACCCTCAAAATTTTGGCTTAAGTTCTTCAGGTGGTTCTGCAGGGCTGAGTACAAGGAAGATATTGAAGGTGATTTACTTGAAAGATTCGACCACAGGGTTGAAAAACAAGGAGCGAAAGTAGCCAAGAAGCTATTTGTAAAAGACGTGCTCAGGCTCTTTAGGCCTAGCATGATCGGTAAATCAAAAGGGAAACAACAACTCAATTATTACAGCATGTTCAAGCATAATCTCACTATCAACCTAAGGAATTTCAGAAGACATAAAAGCTCCTTTTTAATCAATCTTATTGGCCTTACATCAGGTCTTACCTGCGTTTTACTTATTTATCTTTGGGTAAACGATGAGCTGTCAGTAGATAAATTCCATGAAAACAAATCGGAGCTTTATCATGTCATGTCAAATCATAGCGATGCAAGTGGTATCTCTACTTTGAAGGGAGTTCCAGGGCTTTTGCTTGAAGAAATAGTAACGAGTGTCCCAGAAGTAACCGCATCAACTGCATATACCGATGCTCATGAGTACACGTTGTCAGTGGATGATCTTTCTTTAAAAACTGAAGGACTATTTGCGAGTGCTCATTTTACGGATGTATTCACCTACCCTATGATTGAAGGAGATGGAGCTAAGGCATTAAGCGACAACTCCAGCATTCTCATCACTAAATCACTTGCCGAGAAGCTTTTTCCTAACGAAGACCCGATGGGGAAAATCATTAAGTGGCATTTCTGGAGCACCGATAAAGACTTTATTATAAGAGGAATACTTAAAGACATTCCAAAAAACAGCAGCCAGCAATTCGAATTTCTACTCCCTTGGAATTACTTCCATGACGAGCTTATTACTTATAAAAACTGGGGCAATTATTATGGCCGAATTTCACTCTTAATTAATGACAACCAAAACAAAGATGCCGCTACGGCTAAAATAGATGGCATTTATAAATCGAACGCCAAACAACAGAATGTTGATTTATTTCTGACCAACTATGCTGACCAATACCTTTATGGAAAATATGAAAACGGAGAATTAGCTGGTGGTAGAATAGAATATGTTCGGTTGTTTTCAATCATTGCGCTTTTCATTCTTTTCATTGCTTGCATCAATTTCATCAACTTATCAACTGCTAAGGCTTCGCATCGAACCAAAGAAATTGGTGTAAAAAAGTCCATGGGAGCCACAAGAGGATCTCTGGCTTTACAGTACTTAATGGAGTCAGTACTAATAAGTCTAATTGCACTGATTCTTTCGTTTTTGGTAGTATTGTTAATTTTGCCTCAATTTAATTTCATTACGCAAAAGCAGCTCTCATTAATATTTGATTGGGACTTAATTAAGGCCGCATTTTCTATCATTTTGGTTGTAGGCTTAGCTGCGGGAAGTTACCCTGCACTGTATTTATCCAAACTCAATGCCCTTGAAATTCTCAAAGGAAAACGATCTCCAAAAGAAGGAAAAGCACTAGGAAGAAAAGCCTTAGTCATTATACAGTTTTCTATTTCCACCATTTTGATTGTTGGCGTATTGGTGATTCTCAAACAAATGGACTTTGTAAAGAACCAAAACCTAGGTTACGATCGGGAGAATATTGTCTATTTTGAAAGAGAAGGGCAAATTCTGAGTCAGTACGAAGCCTTTATAGAAGAGCTAAGAAACATACCTGGAGTAGATAAAGCGGCAGTATCTGGGTTTATGGTAGGTGGTATGAATTCTACAGGAGGCGTGAGTTGGGAAGGAAAAACACCAGAAGATCAGATTCAATTTTCGGAATTTAATGCTGGTAATGATATGCTCAGCCTCTTGGGTATTCAGCTTTTGGAAGGAAGAGATTTTTCAGAACAGTTTAGTTCCAATGCAGAAGGAGTCATTTTTAACGAAACCGCCATTAAAGCAATGGGACTAAAGGATCCTATTGGCAAAACTATCGAGCACTATACCGGGCCTCGACAGATCATCGGTGTTGTAAAGGATTTCAATATTCGCTCAATGCATAGCCAAATAGAACCAGCACTTTTCTTATATAAGCCTAGTGAAACCCATTTTATAATGGCTAAAATCAAGAAAGGTACAGAAAGCGCTACATTACAGAAAATTGAAAGTTTGTATGAAAAATTTAATCCTGAATTCCCTTTTAAAGCTCAGTTTGTAGACCAAGATTATCAGGCACTTTATGTTTCAGAAGAGCGTGTAGCAGAACTATCTAAATATTTTGCAGGCTTGGCCATTGTCATTTCTTGTTTGGGACTGTTTGGGCTTGCGGCTTTTACCACAGAAAATAGAATGAAAGAAATAAGCATTCGGAAAGTATTAGGGTCGAGCATTTGGAGTATTGTGAAACTACTGACAGGTCAATTTTCCTTACTTGTATTATTGGCTATTGTCATTGGATTACCCATTAGTTATTATGTATCAAGTTCATGGCTCAATGATTTCGCCTATCAGATTGAACTCAGTTGGTGGTACTTTGCTGCCGCAGGTATTTTAGCTTTTGTCATTTCATGGTTGACCATCAGTTTACAAACCTTCAAAGCAGCAAGAATAAATCCTGCACAGAGCCTAAGGAGTGAGTAGTCTAATAAATTGAATTTTAAAAAATATTGAGTTTCTTTAAACATTAACACAACCCTTTGGAAGGTGATCGGGTCTAATGACCGAAATTATTCAAAGGAACAGTCTTATGAAATTTAAAAACATATTTACCCTTCTTATCGCACTTGTATTGTTTACCTCTTGTAAGGAAGAAGAGCGGAATTTAAAGGCATTGGTAGGCACTTGGATATCAGATGAAAATTATGCCTTTGATGTTGATATTGCAAGCTCTTTACTCTATAAGTTCAATGATGATGGCACTTTCAGTGCACTAACCAGAGTTATACAAGGTGGAAATGTGAATGACGTTGTTGGCTACACTTATAGGGCAGAGGGAGTATTTGCCATAAATGAAAGCAATTTGACCTTATCTTTTAGTGAGGTTTACCTTAGTGATGGTAGTCTACCTTACTTTAGTGAGGTGGATGACTTAATACTTTCAGAATACAACGAGACTCAATATTTTGGCATTTCATTTAACAAAGACAACACTCAGCTTACGCTTATTTATTCATCGTGTCCACCGAATGCAAACTGCATAGGAGATCTAAGCTTTAATCGTTTAGCGTCTATTGAATGACGATAACAAAAAAGGCCTCCATCAGGAAGCCTTTTTTATATATCTCATCTATAATCTTAAACGTGTAGCCATTCTTTCTTGGCCGACAGTTCTTCTTCAGTTTCTCTGTAATCAGGGTCGTCTACACAACAATCTACTGGACAAACTGCCGCACATTGAGGTTCTTCATGAAAACCAGTACACTCTGTACATTTGCCTGAAACAATGTAGTAGAATTCATCAGAAACAGGGGTTTGTAATTCAGTAGCGCTAACTACTGTTCCATCTTCCATCTCCACTTCACGAAGGTCAGTACCTCCTGCCCAAGTCCATTCTTGACCACCTTCATATATTGCTGTGTTAGGGCATTCTGGTTCGCAGGCCCCACAATTGATACACTCGTCAGTTATAATAATTGCCATTGCTAATCCTATTTGTATGCTTTTATTCTATTCGCTAACATAATTGAACCTAAGAAGTTTCCTAATGTCCAACATATTGGCGCAAAACTAATCACTAATTTGACTTCGAAGTAAACATTAGGTGTATTTTTGCCTCAACATTTGCAAAATATGACTGTTCAAGATAGAATCGAAGTTTTTAACCAATTAGGTGATCGCTTAAGATCATTAGACCAAGATCAATTAGAAGAAATATGTTACCGCGCAGGAAACGGAAATAGTTGGTTTACCGCTGAAAGTGTGAGTGCTGCTTTAGCGGCTTGGGGTAATGTGCTGGATGAGGCACAATTGCTTAAATGGACTGAGCCTTATACTTTGTCACCAAAGACATCAATAAAAGTCGGATTGGTAATGGCTGGCAATATCCCATTGGTTGGTTTCCATGATTTGCTTTCAGTACTTATTTCTGGACATATCGCTCATGTGAAATTTTCTTCCCAAGACAGCTTCTTGATGCAATTCATGATCAATGAGATTAAATCAATCTCGGAGGAAATGAGTAAGCATATTGTTTTGGTTGAAAGAATGAACGATGCGGATGCGATTATTGCAACGGGATCTGACAATAGCGCACGTTATTTCAAACATTATTTCGCCAGTAAACCCCATATCATTCGTCAGAATAGAACAGCCATAGCTGTTTTAAATGGTGAAGAAACCAAAGAAGAGCTCAAAGCTTTTGGTGATGATTACTTTCAATATTTTGGTTTAGGTTGCAGGAATGTATCTAAGGTTTATGTACCTAAAGGATATGAATTACCACGGTTAATCGATGCCCTTTTAGGCTACGAAAAGGTTTTAGATCACCATAAATACAGGAACAATTACGATTACAATAAATCCATTTACCTAGTCAATAAAGAACCACATCTCGACTCTGGTTTCTTTATGATGCGCGAAAGCGAAGAATTGGTGTCTCCAATCTCGGTACTGTTTTATGAATATTATAGTAGCCCAGCAGAGCTTGATCTCGTTTTAGCCACCAACTCAGAGAAAATCCAATGCGTAGTTTCTGCCAATGCTTGGTACGAAGGGAGTTTACCTTTGGGCAAAGCACAAAACCCCGAGCTATGGGATTATGCTGATGGTGTGGATACGTTGGAGTTTCTGAGTGGGATTTAACGTTTTAAAATTCCGCCCCTTCAGGGCTTAGACATAAACACTATTTTGGGGAATGGACTTTGCCCATTCTTAAAGTATTTCGCCCTTTCAGGGCTCAGTATTTAAACACCTAAACACTTCAAAAGTCAATACATCAACACCCAAACACATCAACACTTCAAGACATCATCACCCCAACACTTTACTCCTTCCCTCTATTCATTTTGACACCCTTAGAAAGTCGGTACATCAATACCGCTG
>JBLIKG010000141.1:0-5927 GCA_047636255.1 Roseivirga sp.
TTTTGAAGAACATTACTCTGGAGAAACCTTACAAGGCAATTATGTTGCAGGGGTATATTATCCTGACAAAACTCGTGTAGGCTGGTGGAAAAATGGATATCCAGAGAATTTCGCTAAGGTTTTGAATGCCAGTAATTGGATCGGAATCAATTTCGAGTTTGAGGGAGAAATATTCGATTTACATACTTGCAAAGTTTCCGATTTCCGAAGAGAATTGAATATGAAAGAAGGTTGGTTAGAACGTTCTTTCAAAGCGGAATTACCAAGTGGAAAGCAGGTGAAAGTAGCTGCCAAGCGAATTTGTAGCATGGTGAAAACCAGAATCGGTGCCATCAAATACGAACTAACACCACTCAATTTTTCGGGCGAAGCCAAAATTACTCCTTATGTCGATTTCGATGTAATGAACAAGGATTCTAACTACGATGAGAAATTCTGGATCGAGCAAGAAAAGAAAACTGCCGATGATTTCTCCTATGTAGTAGCAAGTACAAAAAAGACTGACTTCTGGGTGGCTACGGCCATGAAGTACAATATTGATGGAGCTTGGGAAAGCACAGGGCAAACCTTTAATGAGCGTGAAAAATACATTGAAGCAGTAGAAACTGGAAACTTAACCCAAGGTGCGTCTATCACGGTGTTTAAATATGCCGCCAATATTTCTTCGATGAACCATGGTAAGAATACCTTGGTCACAGTTGCAGAAAAAGAGGTGACTGAAGCGTTTAATGTAGGTTTTGATAAACTCTTGGCAGAACATGTAAAAGCTTGGGCCAGAAAGTGGGAGCAAAGTGATATTACTATCGATGGTGACGTGTCTTCTCAGCAAGGTATTCGCTTTAATATATTCCAACTGAACCAGACTTATACAGGTGAGGACGAACGATTGAATATCGGCCCTAAAGGATTTACAGGAGAAAAATACGGAGGAAGCACCTACTGGGATACAGAGGCTTATTGCTTGCCTTTTTACCTGGCCACTTCAGACAGAGAAGTAGCAAAAAACCTTTTGCTGTACCGTTTCAAGCATTTGAAAAAGGCGATTGAAAACGCTGAGAAATTAGGCTTTACCAATGGTGCGGCCTTGTATCCTATGGTCACCATGAACGGTGAGGAATGTCACAATGAGTGGGAAATTACTTTTGAAGAGATCCATAGAAATGGTGCTATTGCATATGCCATTTTCGATTACATCAACTACCATGACGATCAAGATTATTTGCTCGAATATGGACTTGAAGTGTTAATCGCAATTTCTCGTTTCTGGGCGCAGCGTGTCAACTGGTCAGATCGC
This sequence comes from Roseivirga sp., assembly GCA_047636255.1. Lineage (GTDB taxonomy): Bacteria > Bacteroidota > Bacteroidia > Cytophagales > Cyclobacteriaceae > Roseivirga. Next base: position 1,295 of record JBLIKG010000141.1, read on the forward strand.
AAGCAGCAATATGTAATGCTGGGTGTTACAGGGCCAAATGAATACGAAAACAACGTGAACAATAACTGGTATACTAGTAAAATGGCCCTTTGGACTTTGAAATACACCTTAGAGGGCATTAACAAGTATAAAGGCAATAAAAAGCTTGCCAGCTTATTGAAGAGAGTAGAGTTTGATGAGGCTTCTGAAACGGCTAAATGGCATGATATATTAGATAAAATGTACTTGGGCTATGATGAAGAGAAAGGTGTATTTCTTCAGCAAGATGGGTTCTTAGATAAGGAACTAATCCAAACTAAGGATTTAGCAAAAGTAGATAGACCTATCAATCAAAAGTGGTCTTGGGATAGAATATTAAGGTCATGCTTCATTAAACAAGCAGACACCTTACAAGGTGTTTATCTTTTCGAAGATGAATTTGATCTTCAAACCATCGAGCGCAATTTCGATTTCTATGAGCCAATGACTGTTCATGAGTCTTCACTTTCGCCATGCGTGCACGCTATTTTGGCTTGTAAGTTGGGTAGAAAAGAAAAGGCTTACGAAATGTACTTACGTACCGCCCGATTGGATTTAGATGATTACAATAACGATACAGAAGATGGCTGTCATACGACAAGTATGGCGGGTACTTGGATGGCATTCGTAAAAGGTTTTGCTGGAATGAGAGTGAAAGAAGGACAGCTTCATTTCAATCCAACAGTGCCTGATCAGTGGGGTGGCTATTCCTTTAAGATTAAATTCCGCGAGCGCAATCTTAAAATCAATGTTAAGAAAGACAATGTTAATATCTCGAATGAGTCTGCTGAACCAATTTCAGTACATCTATTTGGTAAAGAGCATGAATTGAAAGGAAACGGCAAAGTGATTATTCCGAACTAAAATTGTTTGGTCTTTTAAGATTAGAAACTCTTTCAGTGGAAACTGGAAGAGTTTCTTGTTTTTATGCATCACCAAGTTATCCCTCTTTGTATCGGGGATAATATAAGGTTGAACTAAAAATGTGTGCAAATGCCATTACCTTGTGGAGTCAACTTTGAAATTGAGTTATGAAATCACTTTTTGTTATTCTAGGTCTTTGTATAGCAGGTAGCCTTGGTTTTTACTTAGGAATGAATGCTGCCAAACCAGATATGAACTCAATTGATACGCAAGTATTCACCACAGCAAAAGCAGCAAAAGCAGCTAAAGCTGTTGATACATGGGGGAGAATGGATGTGTTCACTTCCGATGAAACAACCACTTTCGGGACTTCATTGATGTTTACAGCCGTTATTGATGTGTTGCCAGGGCAAGAAGTGCACCCACCTCATCGACATTTAGAAGAAGAATTACTTTTTATTACTCGAGGTTCAGGAGTTTGGAGTATCAACGGAAAGGAACAAGTGGCCAATGCTCAGGATTTGCTTTACTCCAAACCTTGGGACACACATGGTTTATTGAATACTGGTTCAGATACGCTTACCTTTTTCGTAACCAAGTGGAAAAGCAAAAGCACCGAGGAATTGCCAGCACCCCATTAATTCTCATTTAGTAATCAACTCATCCTTGTTTGTAACCAGAATGATATCGCGTCTTCATTCCACTCGACCTCGTTTGTAACGAGGTCGACCACAATAGAATGAAATCTTAAAATGGCTGGCGCTTAGCCAATGGCCAATCTCTTTTTTGATCGATAAGCAAAATAGCTAGCGATTAAATAACCAGAGAAAACATCCCATACACCCCACCAAGCTGCGATTAACGCCATCGGCCCATTGCCGTCAAAAAAATTAAAGATCAATACCAAGGCCAATCCACCATTCTGAATTCCAGTTTCTATGGAAATAGTGCGGCTGTCTTCTTCATTATTGCCAACCAGCTTTGAGGTAAAATAACCTATGCTCAATGCCATTAAGTTATGGGCCAACACCAGCAACACTACATAATGGATGTAGTTTTTAAAAACCTCTATATTATCGACAGTCGCTACGACTATAAAAGCCAAAAGAATCAAGAATGAGATCATTTTGGTTGGCTTCTCTATAATCTTAGTGATTTTTGGCAATTGGTTACCTACAAGCAAACCTAAGGTTAAAGGGAAAACCAAAATGAGTAAAACAGTTTTGAACATCTGCCAAAATCCAAGGCCAATGTTTTGAATCATTTCAGAAGTTTCAGGCAGCAAACTTCCCCAGAACTGAAAATTGAAAGGAGTAGCAAAGGCTGCGATGATGGTAGCAAAAGCGGTAAGTGTAACAGAGAGTGCCGCATTGCCTTTTCCTATCAAGGAATAAAAGTTAGAGACATTTCCACCTGGGCAAGCAGCTACGAGGATCATGCCCAAGGCTAGTCCAGGATGAGGCTTGATAATCCAAATTAGCAAAAATGTAAAAGCTGGGAGAAGAATAAATTGGCTACTGATGCCAGTAAAAAAGGCCTTTTTGTTGTTCAGTAGGTTAAGGAAATTGGCTTTCTTAAGATTGAGGGCCACTCCAAACATGATAAAACCCAAACAAAAATTAAGAAGGCCTACGCTATCATCAGAAAAATTGATGCGCACTTGATCTAATGTCGACATGATATAAAACTAAGCAAGAAGAGCATGATTGCAAACTTCTATTTACAAGGATCAAAGTATTAGATTATCTACCGTTTTTGATGTCGGTAGGCGTCTTTTTTGGCCAAAATCTGTTAAAATTCCTTATTTATGGCATGTTTTCTCGTTATTACTGGGCATTCCATTAAGGATGTTTACCTTTGTAACTAATTCAAAATCAAGGATAAATTTAAAACCAAGATTTATGTTAAAAGCAAAACAAGGCGATAACGTCAAAGTACATTACACAGGAAGACTGAAAGATGGAACAATTTTCGATTCATCTGAGGGCAAAGAACCACTTGGTTTTCAGATAGGTGCAGGCCAAATGATCAAAGGTTTCGATACCGCTGTTGATGGACTCGAAATGGGCAAGAAAATCACAGCTGAGATTCCTGCTGCTGAGGCTTATGGTGAAGTGAATGAAGAGCTTTACTTTGATGTTCCTAAAAATAACTTGCCTGAGGATTTAAAACCTGAAATAGGTCAGCAATTGGCCATGACCCAACCAAATGGTCAGCAAGTACCCGTTAAGGTAAAAGAGATAAAAGAAGATATCGTGGTGATAGATGCCAATCACGACCTTGCGGGTAAAGATTTAATATTCGATATAGAATTAGTGGAGATCGCTTAATTAAGCATCACTAAAAATATTGGAACGGACTAATCTGGAAAGGTTAGCCCGTTTTTTTATGCTTTGCCTTAAATGAGTAAAAGCTAATTGTGAAATCAGATTACTGAAGCTGAGCTTATTTCATGGATTAAGTCTGCAATCGGAATTCAAGACAAAAAAAGCGCATCGAAAGGTGCGCTTTTTTTGTTGGTATTAACCAAAGAACGATTTTCTGATAAATAAGTTACACTGTCTCAATTTCAGTGTTCGGTTGTTCACAACTGAACGATATACCTTATTTTATAAACTGATGATGTTACGTAAAAATCTATAAATCAGTGAGATAGCTTTGTTGGCATTGTGGTTGAATAAGAAAGGACAGTTAGCTGCTTTGGTCGGCAGTTTTTTAGTCTAATTTAAAACAACAAAGGTCATGAAAACTCAAAAAACAATTTTAAGCTGGATGAGGATGGCTGGTTTTATCGCCATAATCATTCTCGGAACAAGCACAGTATCATTCGCACTTCCCAATTTGGAAGATGAGAAGTTAACAAAAGAAGAAGCCATGGAATTAGTGGCTGAAGTCAAAGAGGAGTTGAATATTCAAGAAAGTCCAATCTTAGATTTCATTATTGATGAAGAAGGAAACGTACTTCCAATACCAATTAAAATCATTAGAATTTACGATAATAATAATGAGCTTTTGCTCGAAGCTCCAATTCACACTTTGGAACAAATGAGAAATAAGGAGCTAAGACGATTGGTAAATGCTAGTAATTACTTAACGGCATACAACAGTACATATCTGTATCAATTGAATATCGATTGATTTCAATAAAAACGAAAAAAGGTCGGCTCATTGAGTCGACCTTTTTTGTTTGATTTTATTCTGAGCTTAACAAAACTCTTCGAAAACATCTGCAAGGTGCTTTCCAATTACATCAGCACTTCTACCTTCGATATGGTGCCTTTCTACAAAGTGAACCAAAACGCCATCCTTAAACAAGGCTACAGCGGGTGAAGATGGGGGGTAAGGCATGTGCCATTCTCTTACTTTTGCTGTTGCTTCAATGTCGCCACCAGCAAATACAGTAGTCAAGTTATCTGGTGTTTTATCAGCTAGTTTTAGGGCCATCCTAACGCCAGGTCTTGCAGTACCTGCTGCACAACCACAAACTGAGTTGATAACGACTAAAGAAGTACCTTTTAAGTTTTTTAAATGTTCGTCAACAGCATCAGCTGTTTTCAACTCTGTGAATCCTGCCTCGGTTAGTTCTTGTCTAAATGGGACAAGTAAGTGTTCTGGATACATATTTTTAATTTTTAAGTTTCAATTTTGGTCTTTCGTCTTTGGACTTTTGCCTATCAACTAAATTACATAAAGCCAAGTTCCAATTTTGCCGCTTCCGACATCATTTCTTGCGTAAAGGGTGGATCAAATG
>JBLIKG010000142.1:0-5905 GCA_047636255.1 Roseivirga sp.
AGATACATCGTTGATTGGCAAGACCAATGTAAAAGAAGTTCCACGTCCAAGTTCACTTTCAACTGCCAACCTACCACCATGTAACTGAGCAAGTTCCTTAGCTAAAGCCAAGCCTATTCCAGTGCCACCTACGACTTTCTTTAATGGTTGATCTGATTGGAAATATCGATCAAATACATAGGGCAAATCGTTGGGATGTATACCTACACCACTGTCTTTTACCTTAAAAATAAGTAGATTAGCCGCAATATCCTGATCTACTACTACGTCAATCTTACCTCCTTCGGGAGTAAACTTCAGGGCATTTGATAATAGATTATTAATGATTTTTGCACATCTTTTCTCATCTATCAAAAGAGTCAGATTAGGTTTAGGATTAAACTTATAAGTTAATTTGATAGACTTGAGTGCTAGTACCGACTTATAGTCAGATATAAGCAGTTCAAGGCAGTTATTGATCCTTACAGGGTTCTCAACGAGTTTAAGATTACCACCATCCAGTTTTGCCAGATCTAAAATCTCTTCTACCAAGGATAATAAACTCGCTCCATTGCGCGTGACGGTATCCAAGGTATCGAGTGCTTCGGGATCATTGATTTTACCACTATGCATCAACGATTCTAAAGGAGCATTAATAAGCGTAAGTGGAGTTCGTAATTCGTGAGAGATGTTGGCGAAAAAACGTGATTTAGCTTTATCTAGCGCTTGTAATTTGCTATTTGTTTTAGCGATCTTTCTTCGACTCCATAAAATAAACCCTACAATTGCGAGTAACAAAAGTGCAATAATGATCAAAATCAACCTTTGCTTGACTTGAAGGTTTTGTTCAATAAGAAGAAGTTGGTTTTTCAATTCTACCCTATCCACTTCATGGGTAACCTGCACTTCAGCTAAATTCTGAAAATACTTATAGGTGTTTATATCCGATTGGATATAAAAAAAACAATGGAAATAGTCCAACGCTTCTTTATACATGCCTTTGTTGATATAACAAACGGTTAAGTTGTTCAAGGAATTGGATGCAAGAGCTTTTATACCTGCAAGCATAGAAATATCAAGCGCCTCCAAGTGATATGGAATTGCTTTGTCGTACTCCTCTCTAAGAAGAAACTCATAGCCCATATTGTTAAGAATGTAGGCCTCAAGTAGATTGTTATCTATTTCTTTGGCCACGGATAAGCCCTCTTCAAACGTTTGAATATTTACACCTTCCTTTTGATATAAGCCAGCTACATTTAAATGCCTGGACAAAGATTCCATCATCAAGGTATCAGACCTATTTAAATCTGCTTTTAATAATTCGATGGCTTTGTTTGCATACTCTAAACTTATTTGATTGTCTTGCTCCAATATAATTTTAGAATAAAGCAGGTGAGATTGGCTCAGTGGATCATTAAAGGTTTCGAATATTGGGATGGCGCGTCTAAAATAGGGCTCGTATGGGCGGTCAATTAGATTTCCAAGACGAATGTTATTCGCAACTTCGAAGCAAGCGATGGCTATAGTTTTATTGTCTTGAAGTTTTTCTGCTAAATAAAGTGTCCTTGTATAATATTGATATGCTTCAGTTACTTTTCCAGCCCATTTAGACTCTCTACCCAGTCTTTTATTAAATTCCATTTCCAACCTTTCATTTCCCTCAACTTTCTCTAATTGATCTTGCAACTTCCTTATTTTACTTTCCGACTTCTCATTTGTAAGATTTTCTAAAAAGAGCACTCGATCAGGCACAGCCAAATCTTTTGATAAAAACTGAATTAAGGAGTCTGTTTGACTTGATAGTTGGTAGGTGCGAGATTGGCTAAATGAAGTCAATGGACTAATGAACAAACCAAAATGAATGAAAAGCACTAGGTATTTAAAATGGGAATTTATTTGCTGCTTAGTTGAAGTCATCTTAAGCATAAATTGAAATCGAGTTTGTATGGCGAAAGGAAAATAATATCTCTTCTGGTTTGATAACCCATCTGGAGATATTAGAGTGAACAATGTACCATATAATTTAGACCCGTAGTGGTGTTAATCGAGTTAATGGAATTAAGTTTTCGCCTTTTTTTTGTTCCACAACTTAGGAGATAATCTTTTCAAGATATTTTACTAATTGGTTGACTTTGTAAAATGGAAGGGCTTGAGTTTACTACTTAATTGTGATCCTCCTTCTATCAATTTTTCTGAATTTTCACCCCAAAAAACGATTCAAAACTACTGGCAAACCTGATTTTTCAGTTGTAGTGCAGCTTTGTACCCTAACTTAATGGCCTCGGTTAAATCCGAACATGCCTCAGGCTTCTTTCCTACTTGTGCGCAATAGCTCGAAAGTAAAGTACCTCACCACTCCTTTCTTTAGACTCCTTAATTACATAATTGTAGTCCGTAATCGATTTATCAAATTCTTTGGTTTGCGTATAAGCATAGGCCCTAGAAAGTCGTGCCCTCTTATTGGCTGGGTTTTGGTCAATGATCTTAGAAAAGACCTCGGCCGCTTTCAGAAAATTTTCCTGATTAGATAATATCAGTCCCCTTGACATCAAAGCCCTCTCCATTGACGGGTTAATTAAAAGGACGTTTTCTAATACCTCTAAAGCTTCTGGCAATGCCCATATGGCCAATAAAGAGTCTCCTCTTGCCATCATAGCGAACATTCGCTGTGTAAAAATAGCTTGGTTACCAACTGCCCCATTCGCATTGTCTGATAATAGCCCTTTTCTAAACATGGCAGGACTATCTGGCTTGTAGAACAATGCGCTATCGTAATCCACCAAAGCACTGTCGAGTAATTGCATGTCCTCATACAAAAGTCCTCTTTCATAAAAGGCATCTGCCTTTTTATCATCTCCGCTTTTAATCACTCGCTCAAAGTCGAGTTTAGCATAGACTAAATCTCCTTTCGCCTTAATTGCTAAGCCGCGATAATAATACACTTTAGGGTAAAAAGGATTCAATGCAACCCCTCCATTATAGTACTCTATGGCTTTGTCAATATTTCCTCTCTTCTGATATTCCTTACCAAGTTCCATCCACGGATATACTGCGCCAGTACCTGTAATGGCATTACTCCAGAGACTCAGCTTGTCCTTCCAAATATAAGATTGCACCCTGCTTTGGTAAGCATAAAACAACAAGGCTAAGATAGAGACAGAGTAAACTGCATTGTTCATCACCTTCAACTTCAGTAGTTCATTAAACAAAAGACCAATGCAAATGAAAAGACCAATGATTGGAATATACATATAGCGCTCTGCCAACATAGTAGGGCCGAATGGAGTGAAGTTTATATAAAGACCAATGTTCACAGAGAAGAACAAAAAACCAAAAAGCCATTCTCTTCGAAACTCGCTAGATGATTTTTTATAGAGCCACCATACACCAATCAAAATGAGAACTATTCCAATTGGGGCAAGCAAAAACTCCATCCCGAGTCCCTCGCCTTCTTTCACCTTCATGGGGTAGCCATAATAAGTAAAAAGCTCAGTCGGTGCTATAGCCTTCCAGAGGTATAGTTCTAATGTATAGGCAGCTAAACCCACTTTTTCCATAAAAGTATAGTAGTCCGAAAACTGCCCTAACGAGTCAACTACCTTTCTTGAATCAATACTGGCGAGACCAATTAAAATTGAGCCTATAAAAAGCGTGATCTTTTCTAGTAATAAACGCCACGAAAAACCTCTTTTGAAATAGTAATCAAAAACCAAAAGTACCACAGGCAAAGTGACAGCTGCCGATTTGGTGAATAAGGCTAGTACGAAAAACAACGCACATAAAACAAAATTCCTGATTTTAGATTCGGCTTTCACGAGGTACTGTACATAGAAGAGGCACGACAATGGAAAGAAAGAAACGTACAGCAAGGTACTACGGGTAGAAATCCACCCTATAACTTCTGTTTGTAAAGGATGAAAAGCGAATACCGCGGTAACCAGCCAAACGACATAAGGCTTCGATTTGAAAAGTCTTCTAAGCAGCAAATACACTAAACCAATATTCAATAAATGCAAAGCTAGATTAGTCGTATGGTGGACAAAAGCATTTGCTCCAAAGAAGTAATATTCTATACCAAAACTCAATGATGCCAATGGCTGGTAGGAGGCTACGTAGTAACTACTAAAGTAATTTTTAAGGCTTTCCCAAGAGAGGTTGATTACATCTGGATTATTAAGAATTTGCTGGTCATCATCCCCGCCTGCGATGTACTCTCCATTGGTGACAGGCCAGAAGACGACCAAAGTGACCAATAGAATAAGGAATAGCGGAAGATGTATTTTAACATAGTAAATGTTAATGATCGACTCGCAACAAAGGAAGACTAAAATTCAGCATAGTCTGTAGACTTCTTCTTAATTGAACAAAAAGAGCCTTGCACTGACACCCAAAGATCTTTTTTGTTTTAAAGTATTATACTATTTGTTGTGAGATTAAGGATTCATCACTATGTCAAGAAAGTAACAGCGTGAGTAAAATGCTTTTTAGTGAGTTTTCACTGGCTAGCTAATAAAAGACTTTAATTTATCAGCTGCTTCTTTTCTGCTGGTTAGGTCCAACTTACCGAAGATGTTTTTAATGTGGAATTTGACTGTATTTTGGGAAATGAAAAGCGCTTCTGATATTTCCACATTGGTCATTCTCTTGGCTAGTAGCTTCATTACTTCCATTTCCCTTTCTGAAAAATCATAGGCCTGAATGAAGTCTTCAAGCTCTCTACTTTTTGAATCTTGACTTAACTCTTCGAACAGCCTCAGTTCCCTAATAATTTTAATCCTATTCTCCAGAATGTTCTTAATTCGGGCAAGAAACTCAGAGGAGCTAAAAGGTTTAGTGAGGTAATCGTCAATACCAAGAGTGAGGGCAAAGAGTTTATCATCATGGTCATCCCGAGCCGTTAACATCACGACAGACACTTGATGCAAAGACTTATCCTTTTTGATGGCTTCTAAAAGCTCAAAACCATCCATTACCGGCATCATCACATCAGAAATAACCACATCCACCCGTTGTGTTTTCAACACATCCAATGCCACCTTCCCATTCTCTGCTAGTTTGATTTCAAAATAAGGAGCAAGAGTCTTGGCAATAAAGGCTCTCACTTCTGGATGGTCTTCAGTAATGAGTAGCACAGGTTTGTCCACTTCAAACTTTGCAGAGTAGTTAGCAATAGTTTCACTTAAGGCAGCTCCCAACACCATATTTTCTACTTCTGTTGGTTGTACCACTGTTTCTTCAGATACTTCGTTGATTGGCAAGACCAATGTAAAAGTAGTTCCATGTCCAAGTTTGCTTTCAACCGCTAATCTACCGCCATGTAAATGAGCAAGTTCCTTAGCCAAAGCCAAGCCTATTCCAGTACCACCCACGACTTTCTTTAATGGTTGATCTGATTGGAAATATCGATCAAATACATACGGCAAATCATTGGGATGTATCCCTACACCACTGTCTTTTACCTTAAAAATAAGTAGATTAGCCGCAATATCCTGATCTACTACTACGTCAATCTTACCTCCTTCGGGAGTAAACTTCAGGGCATTTGATAATAGATTATTAATGATTTTTGCACATCTTTTCTCATCTATCAAAAGAGTCAGATTAGGTTTAGGATTAAACTTGTAAGTTAATTTGATAGACTTGAGTGCAAGGCCCGACTTGTAGTCAGACATCAGCAGTTCAAGGCAGTTATTGATCCTTACAGGGTTCTCAACGAGTTTAAGTTTACCACCATCCAGTTTTGCCAGATCTAAAATCTCTTCTACCAAGGATAATAAACTCGCTCCATTGCGCGTGACTGTATCCAAGGTATCGAGTGCTTCGGGATCATTGATTTTACCACTATGCATCAACGATTCTAAAGGAGCATTAATAAGCGTAAGTGGAGTTCGTAATTCGTGAGAGATGTTGGCGAAAAAACGTGATT
>JBLIKG010000143.1:0-5899 GCA_047636255.1 Roseivirga sp.
ATAGAGGCGGTTCGCCAATGCGCTCAAAATATTACCACACTTTTGGCTATCAAAATCTAAGAGATTATGCTTTAGCAGATGACAAGCGAGCACTCGAGCAATTGGCTGAGCGTCACACTTGGGTTGATTTAGACAATATTGGAATTTTTGGGCACTCAGGGGGAGGATTCATGTCGAGTGCGGCTCTTCTTACTTTTCCTGATTTTTACAAAGCAGCAGCCTCATCAGCGGGTAACCATGACAACAACATCTATAACAAGTGGTGGTCAGAAACTCACAACGGAGTTGTGAAAAAAGATAAAACCAAAAAGGACAAAGAGGGTAACGAAACTACCACCACGACTTGGGATGCAAAAATCAAGACCAATCCTTCTTTGGCTAAAAACTTGAAAGGACACTTGCTATTGACTCATGGTACAATCGATAATAATGTGCATCCTGGAAACAGTATGAGACTGGCAGATGAATTAATGAAAGCGGGCAAACGTTTTGATTATATGCCAATCCCTGGTTCTAGACATGGATATGGAAGTAAGAGAGATTACTATGAAAAAATGATGTGGTATTTCTTTGCAGAACACCTCATGGGAGATTATCGCAATAATGTGGAAATTGATCTACCAGACGATAAAGAATAATTAGATTTAAGAGCCTCGAAATATCGAGGCTTTTTTTTTGCTCCTTTTTGGCTCTTAATCGCAATCTTAGAATTTAAAAACTACGATTGAGCAATAGAACACTCACCAGCCTAGGTATGATTTATGGGAAAATGGGGCGAAAAGAAAAAGCCAAAGTACTTTATGAAAAGTCTTTAGCTCAAGACCCAAATATGGAATTGGTGATTGATGGCCTAAAAAGAATTAAATAATAAGATTACAACAAATTCAATTTAGAGATCAAAGCCTCTTTATTCGCTCTAGAAATAGGAATAACTTTATCTTCAATCAAAAGATTTGATTCTTCGATATCAATGATTTTCGAGAGGTTGACTACAAAAGACCTGTGCACTCTCTGAAAATTAAAGTCTTTCAATCGTTCATCTACCTTTTTGATAGTACTATGCACAATGTATCCTTTGGCCTTCGTTTTAAATAACGTATAATCGCCTTTGGCTTGAATATAAAGAATGTCTTCTAGTTTAACCTTGATCAGTTTGGCGTCTACTTTTATGAAAATGCCATCGTCTAGGATTTTAGACATTACACCATTTTTCTCTGCTGTTTTAAGTCTGCTGTAGGCCACCATCGCTACCTCAATGGCCGCATTAATATCCTTTATACCATAAGGTTTTACCAAATAGCCATAAGGTCCTCTTTTTTTTGCTCTTGCAATAGTCACACTGTCGGCAAAGGCAGTGGTGAAAATGAAAGGCAGATCAAATTGATCATTGATAATCTCAGCGAGATCCACTCCGTCAATATCTCCACCAATTTGGATATCTAACAAAGCCAAATGAGGTTGAAATTCATTACAAAGTTCGATGGCACTTTCAGCATCTTCTGCAACACCAACTACTTTATGATTCAACATCTCTAGAATTTCCTTCAAACTAGCAGAAATCATGAAATCATCTTCAACGATTAATATTTTCAACTGGCTCATTCAAATAATACTTAACAACGCAATATAGTGTATTTGTACATCAACCTATACGTCTGGGGTTATATACCCATGCATTCGTAAAAAACCCTTCCGTTATTAGACCCTTATTTCGTGACTTAACCAAATAACGAACACAATTATCTTTAAAATCCTGTCAGTCGTCTAAAAAACTCCGTCTGATTCAAGTCTATAAATAACTTTATAATATGAAAAAAATTACGCGATGAGACCTTCTTTAAAATTGCCCTTCATCAAACGTACCTTCGACATCATTGTAACCGGAATATTAGTAATCTGCTTAAGTCCGCTATTTATCCTAACAGCGATAATAATTCGATTAGAATCCAAAGGCCCTATTTTTTACTATTCCTACCGAGTAGGCATGGGATATAAAACCTTTAAGTTTTACAAATTCAGATCAATGTGCACAGATGCTGATCAATTGATAGAGAAGCTTAAACATTTGAACCAGTATGCTAACGAGAAGGAAGAAACTTTAAAGCCTTACCTACTTACCAGGGATGAGATAGCTTACACAAAAAGCAACATTTTAGTAAAGGACGATGAGTTTTTTAATCAAGGTGAATATGAAAATTTCAAAGAGAGCGAAGAGAAAAAGGTTTTTATTAAAATCAATAACGATCCACGAATTACCCGAGTAGGCAGACTTATTCGCAATAGCAGTATTGACGAGCTACCCCAATTATACAACATTCTTAAAGGCGACATGTCGCTTGTCGGCAATCGTCCTCTAACAATTTACGAGGCTGAAAAACTAACAACTGACAAAACGATAGGTCGCTTTCTAGCGCCAGCAGGTCTCACCGGTTTATGGCAAGTAACCGACCATGGCAAAGCAGGAATGGATGCAGAAAGCAGAAGTGCCTTGGATATTGAATATGCATTAAAACACAATTTCTGGATGGATATGAAAATTCTAATCAAAACGCCAATCGCGGCCTTCCATTACGAAAATGTTTAGGCATGAAGAAGCTAAGTCAACTCTATAATTCTTTGGCCAGAAACCCATCGGGAAAGTATATACCATTCATCGATGGCTTAAGGTTTTTAGCGATTATGATGGTGGCCTTGACATTCATTTTTGGAATTATACTTCCTGCTGTTGGAATCATTGGGTTTGAAATTATGGACAGTAGCTTAAAAAGCCCAAAAAACGCCACTTAGCTTATGGGACTAAAATTAGGTGGCCTTTTACCAAAGAGCCGTTATGGAAGATGCAATTAGTGAGGTGTCTAAGAAAAGAAGTTGGTTGCGTAGAAAGGTAAAACCATCTTTGAGTTGAGCAATCGCTTGAATTGAATAGTTGATTAAAATTTAAAATAAAGAATTATGACAAGGATGAAAACCATAATCTGTCATAGCTTCCCTGAATGGGACACGCCATATGTTAAATCCACAGTTGAGCTAATGACACGTTTAGCAGGACAGAATCGAGTCATTTTTATCGACTACCACTATACAGCTAAAGATCTATTGAGTCACCCTAATGCACCTAAAAATCAATTGTTAGGAAAAGTAAGTAGGTGGAGAAAAATCCAAACCGAACATGGCCAAATCCAGGTGTATAACACTATGCCGGTGCTTCCGGTGAATTGGATAAATAACCAATTGCTCTTCAACCTTATAATGATTATCAATGCCTGGTTGGTTGGCTTCAGCATTAAAAAAATATTGAAATCGGTTGATAAAGAGAACACAACATTAGTCAATGCCTTCAACCCTATTTACGGCTGGTTTACCAAAAAATATTGGAAAGGAATTCCATCGACCTATTATAGCTATGATGAAATAGACCTAACGGAATGTGCTGCAAAATGGGGAACGATTTACGAGACCAAATATGCCCAGCAAGTCAACGAAATCATCACCAGCTCTTCACACCTGAAAAAGAAGTTTGATAAAATCCACAACAAGGTGGCTTGTGTTAAAAACGGAGTTAACCTCAGTATATTCAAACAAGAAAAAATTGAAACCACGCGTAATCATGTTTTAGGTTATGTTGGTGTAATTGATCATCGAATCGACCTCAACTTACTTAAAGACTTAGCTCAGGCATTACCAGGTTTCAAAATTGAAATGTTGGGTCCGCTCAAAGTAGAAATATCTAACGACATGCCTTCGAATGTGGTGTTTTTGGGGGCTCTTCCTCAATTAGAAATTCCAGACATCGCTAATAAATGGGATGTCTGCATTATTCCTTTCGTCAAAAACCAATTGACTATAGCCATCTATCCATTAAAAATCAACGAGTACCTGGCCATGGGTAAGCCAGTGGTAACCACTGACTTCAGCGACCTATCGGATTTCGAACAATTGATCAGTATCACCAATACTTATAAAGATTTCATAACTGCTACTAAAAAGGAATTTCGATATAATAACCGAATAAAAATCCAAAAACGCATCGAATTCTCGCTTCAAAATAGCTGGGAATCGAGAGCAGAAAGCTTTGGGCTAGCATTAGCTTAAAAATTAGACTCTCAAAAAATCATGTCTAGTTCAGTTCAACTCATCTGACAGTCACTCACCGAGGACTGCCTCCCATTCATCGTATTCAAAAGAATCTCGCAGTTGCTTAAAGTACTTCGATAGTACAAAAAAAGCAATGCACCATAACCTACCGCGGAAATTTGGAGCCCAACAACCAAAGTCTGGGTTAGGAATGATCATCCAAATTGCGGTTGTTGTTTTAGCCGTAATTTGGAAATACCCAAAAACTGGTCTTTGGATGAGTTTGATCATGGGTTTTCTTAGCTCTGGCATCAGCCGATATGTAGCCGCACCATGGGGGTAACGCTATATATTCTTATGGCGCTCTCTTGGTTGAGTGTAATATTGAATTCCGGAGTGAAAGTAAAATGGAAATTCATTGACAATGACATCGTTATTTTCTCAACTATCTGGTTTGGCTATTTAGTATTAGAGATTATCAAGAAGGCGGGAAATGGTATAATTGCCTGGTGCTACGCCATGCGAGGTATCGATTTTTATCAAGCACTTTCTATTCCATTAATCTTTCTTCTTTTTAGAAAAGAGAAAGATTAATGGACCTTTCTGAATCTATTGATTATCCTTTCATTAGCTGGCGTTGCCAGGGGATTTATACAGCATATATTTGGTGTCGATGATGCTGAATACCGTTGGTTATGGGATGAACGACATCATGAAGAGCACATTCTCCATGGCTTACTTAGAGTAGTTTCATTCTACAGTGATGCCGGTCAGTTTGGAGCATCACAAGCCATGATGGCACTTTTAATAGGTATTTTAGCCACTCGACCTTTCAAACTTAGAACAAAATTATTCTATGCGCTTTGTGCAATGCTCTTTTTCTTAGGCTTTGCTATTTCAGATACCCGAGGTGCTTTGGCGGTTCCTCTTTTTGGAGGAGTAGCCTATATTATTGCCATAAAAAATTTCAAAATATTACTTACTGGTCTTTCAGGTATTGTATTGGTCTTCTGCATTCTTAAATACACCTTCCTTTTTCAAGGAGTAAAACAAGTAAGAAGAATGCGTAACGCATTAGATCCAAATAATAAATCACTATCAGTAAGAATAGAAAACCAACACACTTTTGCCCAATACCTAAGCAACAAACCTTTTGGAGCTGATGTAGGTACAGCGGAGTTTTGGGATGGATTGATTTTGAAAAAAGTCGGATTTCAAAAAATATAAAATTTACTCACCCATTTATTTCTCACATTCAGCTAGCCTATTCTGCACTTCATCGAAAGCGAAAAATATCCTTCACCACCTAGATTATCTTTAATGTATCAAAAAGTAAATCATGGAAACTCTATTCTGGATCTCGCTAAGTATAATTTTTTACACCTTCATTGGTTATGCCTTATTAATTACAATTCTCTCTGCTTTAAAGAAGAAGAAGAAAAGCTTACCTGAACTATCAGATGAGGACTTGCCCGAGGTAACCATGCTGATTGCAGCCTATAACGAAGAAGAAATTATAGCGGATAAAATCAAGAACTGTTTAAGTCTCGAGTATCCTAAAGACAAATTCAAGCTTGTATTTGTAACGGATGGTTCCAACGACAAGACAAATTCAATTATCGCATCTTACGAAGACATTAAGTTTGAATATAGACCTGAGAGGAAAGGTAAAATTGCGGCAACGAACAGAGTGATGCCATCAATTACTACGCCTATTACTATTTTTAGTGATGCCAATGTAATGCTCAATCCAGGCGCGATCAAAGCACTTGTCAATCCATTTCAATCCAATGTAATCGGAGCAGTTTCTGGTGAAAAAAGAGTC
>JBLIKG010000144.1:0-5899 GCA_047636255.1 Roseivirga sp.
CTACCTGCTGATGGCCTATACGGCCCAAGTCTTGAATGGTGGTTTGTAAGCCACTTTTTAAAAAATGAAGTCTAACCATGCAATTCCGCTCGGTTAAAGGATGACTGTTTCAGGGCTTCAAAGGACTCGGCATTAACCGCTTTAAATTGCACAAGATCGCCCGGCTGAAGGAGGGAAGGCTGCGCTCTTGTGGGATCGAACATTTTAATCGGGCATTGCCCTATGATTTGCCAACCTCCAGGCGCATCAGTAGGATAGATGCCCGTTTGGATACCAGCCAAACCCACAGCGCCCTCGTTTACGAGTTTTCTAGGTTGCTTTTTCCGCGCCACTTTCAATGCTTCGGGCAAACTGCCCATGTAAGCAAAGCCCGCTACAAATCCGAGCATATACACTTTGAAAACGGTGGAGGTATGCAGCGTAATAATATCAGTTGTACTTAGTCCTGTTTGCTCTATTACTTCCTCCAGGTCTAAAGCAAATTCAGCATCGTAACACACCGGAATTTCTATAATGCTTGTATTGCTTTTCGGCTTACTGGTTTGTGCTTTGGCTAACTTTTCAATCTGTTCGCACATTTCCTTAAAGTTGGTGAGCGATGCATCGAAACCCACAGTCAAGGAGCAGTAGGCCGGAATGAGGTAAGTCACTTCGGGAACAGCTTTCAGCGAAGCGGCCAAATCCATCACCTCTTGGTTGATCACTTCATCAATCTTTTGCTCAAAATTGACCAGTAGGGCACTATCTCCAAAAGCTAGGATTTTCATTGGGTGGTAAAGGCTTTTTTCTCTACTTGGTTGGCATGTAATGCCGCATCGATGGCTTTCAATAATTCCACTGCTTTTGGATTATCGCCATGAATGCAAAAACTCTGGGCATTGATGCTTACTTTTTCGCCTTCCAAGGTAGAAGTATAACCCTCTTTTAGAATAGAAATCACTTGTTTCGCGGCTTCTTCTGACGAGTGCAATACAGATTCCTCTTTTGCTCGGCTCATCAATTGACCATCAGCTTCATACCTGCGGTCGGCAAAGGCTTCAGCAATAAAAACCATTCCATTGGCTTCTGTAATGGCTTTGACATGACTACCAGCCAAACCCATGATGGCTAAATTAGCATCCAACATATGGCAGGCCTTTATTACCGTTTCGGCTAAATCCTTGTCTTTGGCCATCTGGTTGTACAGTGCGCCATGCGGTTTCACATAGGTCAATTTCCCACCCAAGCTTTCTACAATGCCCTTAATGGCGGAAACTTGATAAAGTATAGATGCTTTTAATTCTTCATTAGACATCGGCAACACCCTGCGGCCAAAGCCTTGCAAATCGGGATAACCGGGGTGGGCTCCAATTTGCACCTTATGCGCTAAAGCGTTTTCGATTGTTTTCTGAATCTGATAGGGGTCACCAGCATGCTGGCCACAAGCAATATTGCATGAGGTGATGTAAGGAAAAATGGCATCATCATTTCCAATGGTGTAGTAGCCGAAGCTTTCGCCCATATCACAATTGATATCGATTGTTTTCATGACTTAGATTTCTTGCCTCTTAAAGTTTTGGACGAATAAAGTAGACTTCAACTATTTTTTCTGCTTCGATTTTATAAATGGCGATCACTTCTGTAGGAGGTGTATTTTTATCATTGATTACATACTCTTGATCAATGACCGTATTTCCTAAAACCATCCTATTCATTAATGTACAATGCAAGTCTGGTGTATTGGCAAATTTGGTTGCATACCGCTGCCTCATGGCTTCTTTTCCCGAAAATAGAAGCTCGTTGGGGTGGCTAAAAATCTTGACGGTATCGCTGTAGGGAGCAAGAAAAGCCTCAATATCTCGGTTGTTGTAGGCATCTAGTTGCTGTTGAGCCAATTGAGCAGGCGTTTGAGAAAATGCTCCAAACCCAATTAGTGAAATGACTGTGAAAAAGAGAATTTTACGCATTGACAAGGTAATTAAAGGTTGACGGTAATATGATTGACCAATATTTATCGACTCATGTATTTTCTCAATTGTGCTAAGGCCTGTTGTCTGATTTTCTTCTTCATAAATGGCGACCAGCCTAAGAGCATTCCTGGCAAGCCTAAGGCCATTGAAGACCATTTCCAAAGGTTGAAGCTGTCTTTGTGAAAGACGATTTTGCCTTCTTAAATGATAAATTCTGCGCTGATTTTGTTGTGTACCATGCGCAAGGTTTTGCTGAAGGGATAAATGGCTGTCCAATTTGCTTTTGCTTTGCCGTTGGTGACTTCGCCAATGGTATGGGAAACGGACAGGCTTTTCCCACCCCGTTCAATCAGCATCGACCACATGGCCACTACTTCCTTGCCATTCAATCTGCCAAAGGCAGGGTCTTCGAAAACTGCATTAGGGGCATAACATGAGGTCATTGTTCCCGCGTCTTTCTGAGCAAAGGCGGTATAGAATTTATCGATTAACTCTCGATTTTGTTGAACAGACATAGGCGTAGAAGTAAATTTTACTCAATATAACCTTCTTTCTTGAACCAATGGTAAGCCGACCAGATGGCATCTTTAGCCGATAAATCTGGTTCATAACCCAGCTCTTCTTTTGCCTTGGTACCATCGATGTGTTGACCGCTGGAGAGTACAGCAATCGCAGTAGCCGATAATGTCGGAGGAGTACCTCTAAAAAGTGTGTATTTAATCTCTTGCAGCTTAGAAACGAACTGAGCAAGCCCTAATGGAAGCGTCTTTTTAAGTACAGGTACATTGGCGATTTCACTAATGGTGGAGACAAGTGTTTCAATGCTTGTGTTTTCACCTGAAATCAAATAACGTTCTCCCACTCTGCCTTTTTCTAATACTAAAAGTAAGCCTCTTCCTGCGTCTCGTGCCGCCACTACATTGCGAAGACCAGTGATATAAGCCGGTAAATCTTCATTGGCCAAGTCTACAATCAATCGCCCTGTCGTTGGGCCATAATCGTACTCGCCAAAGGTCATGGTAGGAATGCCAATCACCACAGGAAGTCCTTTGGAAGCACCTGCACGGGCCATTTCATCCATCAACCATTTCACTTGCAGGTAGGGATTCTGATTTTCTGGCGCTTGTGGATAGAATAGATCTTCTTTCCCTAAACCATTTTCGTTTTTAGGAATGGCAATGGCACCACCAACATACATTGCCTTTTGACAGCCAGAGGCTTCAACAGCGTCCAAAAAGAACTGCATTTGTAAACGGGCAGTTTTAATCTCTTGATGTAAAGGTTTAGGAACAGTAGGATAGTAGGCAGCGCAGTTAGCGATAAAGTCTAAACCTTTTAGGGCGCGAATCAAACTGCCTCGATCATCTAAATCGGCCACGCGGCTTTCAAATTGCAGGTCCTTAATCCGATCAAGATTTGAGTCTTGCCTATGAATGATCACTACTTCATATTGACGAAGCTGTGCAGCAATGGCCAAGTGGTGGCCCAACATTCCGGTACCGCCAATAATGCCAATTTTCATATCAATAAAGGTTTATGAAAGGCCTAAATCTGATTGTTTAGGCCAAGTATTTTCAAAAAAAACAGATTAGTCCTCATCCTCATCATCCTGTTCATTGCTGTCGTCAGCAATATCGAATTCAGATGATTCTTCTTCAGCTTCTTCTTCAGCGTGTTTCTCTTCGTACTCCTCTTTGATCTCGTCTTTCAAGTTGCCATCCTCATCGTAATCGTCATCGTTTTCGATTAATTGTTGGGCTTCCTCAACGGTCATTCTAACAAGGTAGTACTTCTCTTCAGTTTCGAACGGAAGCGCAGATACACGTTTGCCTTCTTTGTTAGAAAAGTAAATAAGGTTGTCTTCAAAACCTTCAGGATACACAAGCTTAATTTGCTCCTGAATGGATAAATCTAACTTGTCAAAATCTTTAATTACCCTTGGTTTCGAACTTGGTGAATTCATATTTTAAATCTTCTTCAATTTCTAGGCAATTTCAATTTAAAAGTTAAAAAGTCAAGGGTTGAGGAAGATATTTTAAGAATTTCTCATCTATAACACGTGAATTGACCCAATTTGTATAATAAAGGTTGAAGTACTTTGGTAGGAAATGACTGTTTTCTCTCCCTGACTTAGGAAGGGTTTAATTGTTAAACCTATTTCTCAAATCGAGTATCATTCCATTTGAGGTCAATTTTTTCAAACTTTACCCACTCGCTTAGTGAATTCATAAATGTGAAAACATTGACTTCAACATTCGCATGCTTTGGACTGAAAGTATAGTAAGGAGGAATATTTTCATACTCCTCTTTGATATTTTGAGGTGCATCTTCAACCAAAAAGGCCTGAGTTGAATAAAGCTTTACAGGATTGCTGACCAGTTTACCTAAACTGCCATCAAGATTAATTTCGAAGATATAAAAGTCAACTTGTTCAATTTCTGTGCGATCACCTGCTTTTTTAGAGATACCCAGAAGTCGTTGCTTTTCGAATTCAAATATTTTCAACTCTAACTCCAAATAGCGCTCAAAACCTTGGACTGTATTGAGAATGCGCAGATAGGTTTCTGTCTTTTCTGCCAAATTATACTCCCAATCTTCCTCGTCTATGAGTTGTTCCTGCTCGAAGAGCATTTCCCTATTTTCTCCACTAATTGAAAAAAAGAGCGAATCAGGTAAAGATATCGCCATTTCAGTGATGTTTTTACTGATGTATTGCTGCTCTTCTGACTTCTTACTACTACATGCGCTTGTGACGATGGCCATCCCAAGGATTAGAGGGAAAATGGAATTGATTCTCATTTTACTTCCCTCGCAACGATTTTCAAGGCTTTTTCTCTTTCGAACCTTTCAATACCGAACTGAATCAGTAATTCGATTAATTCAGAATAACTCACCCCTGTGGCTTCCCACATTTTAGGATACATGCTAATAGGCGTGAAGCCCGGCAATGTATTAATCTCGTTGATCATGATTTCTCCTGCATCGCTCAAGAAAAAATCAACGCGTGAAAGGCCTTCGCAACCAAGTACGAGATAAGCTTTTTTGGCTGTTTCACGAATTTGATCCGTTTGCTCATCTGTAAGTTTCGCTGGAATAAGGATAGTTGAAGCATCTTTACTCACGTATTTCGAATCGAAATCGTAGAAACCGCCATCCGTGATAATTTCTCCCGGGAAAGATGCTTGAGGTTTTTCGTTACCCATTACGGCTACTTCAATTTCGCGGCCTCTGATGTTTTGTTCGATCAAAACCTTGCCATCATATTTCAATGCATCTTCTAAAGCTCCTTGATATTCCGCTTTCGATTTGACTTTATGCACGCCAACGGAGGAACCAAGGTTGGCAGGTTTGATAAAAAGGGGTAAACCAAGTTCTTGCTCAACTTTCTCGAAATTAGGAACATGTGTCCATGTCGCGCAAACGTAGGGTGCAATGACGATTCCTGCATCTCTAAGTAATCTTTTGGTCACATCTTTGTCCATGCAGGAAGCCGATGCTAAAACGCCACAACCCACAAAAGCCACATTAAGCATTTTCAGCATGCCTTGGATGGTACCATCTTCGCCAAAAACGCCATGCAGTACAGGGAAAACGACATCGATTGTACCTAGGATTTTGCCTGAGCCATTTTCGAGGATTTGCGCATTGTTAGTGCCTTGCACCAATGTGATGGCTGTGCCGTTGGTGTCTTTAACTTCTTCTGAGGCTTGCAGAAACCAATGACCTTCAATATCAATTTTAATGGAAATCACCTCAAAGAGACTTCTATTGATGTTTTTTAAAATTCCATTGGCTGAAATAAGTGAAATTTCATGTTCGGTAGACCGTCCACCAAAAACAACTGCGACCCTGATTTTTGACATTGAAAAATGATTGAAATTGATTGTGTGAATAACGTCAAGAGAAAGAAATATTCATATTCTGACGAAGATTTTATTCATCAAACGGCA
>JBLIKG010000145.1:0-5881 GCA_047636255.1 Roseivirga sp.
ATCTTTCATTGGGCTTGATACCGATTTGATTTATCACTTTTCAGAAAAGCTTGATTTCAGCGGAAAGCTTTCATTAATTCGTGCAGAAGACCTAGACAACCGTGGCCCACTTATCAATATACCCTCCAATCGCTTAAACTTGGGAACAACATACAAATTTAGGGACGGTATTTTAAAGGAACCTTACTTTTCAATATCAGCAGACTTGGTAGACCGACAACGGAATGCTCCTCGTGTAGTAGGCGTATCAGAAGTTATTTTGGCCAATGATTCGGATATAGATTTGTTTGCCCAAGATCAAACCGTATTTGATTTTCTAGCCCCACCTAATGGCTATATTAATTTAGGTTTGAGTACGGGTTTCAAAGTACCAGTTCAGGAAAGAATGCTTTCAGTATACCTTTCTGTGGAAAACCTGATGAATAATAGCTATCGCGACTACTTGAATAGACTCCGATACTTTGCCCATGATATGGGCAGAAATTTTAGTATTAAACTGAATTACTCT
The DNA here is from genome assembly GCA_047636255.1 of Roseivirga sp. Lineage (GTDB taxonomy): Bacteria > Bacteroidota > Bacteroidia > Cytophagales > Cyclobacteriaceae > Roseivirga. The sequence continues at coordinate 509 of JBLIKG010000145.1, forward strand.
TTTTAAAAATATTATGAGTGCTGAGCAATGAAAGTCTCTAGGTCTTTCAATGTAAGATTGCCTTCATAATAAGCTCGTCCAAAGATTACTCCTTTTACACCAATGTCTTCAAGGCGTTTGATGTCATCAATATTTCGAATTCCACCACTGGCAAGCACATGAATGCCTTTGAATCGCGCGACCATTTCTTCATACATTTCGAAATTTGGCCCTTCTTGGATTCCATCTTTTGCGACATCTGTACTTTTTACATATTTCAAACCACGCATGTAGTAGTAATCAATATGCTCGAAAAGATCGAGTTCAGTTTTTTTCTGCCAGCCTTTGATGGCAATTTTGCCCTTGAGCGCATCGGCACCAAGTGTGATTTTTTCTCTACCATAAGAAACAAGCCACGAAGCAAATTGCTTTTGATTAGATACTGCCATTGAAGAAGCGGTTATGGAAGCCGCGCCATATTCATATGCTTTACTAATGTCTCCATCCGTAGCGATACCACCACTAAAATCTACTTCCATTTTTGTGTGCCCAACAATATCTTCAAGCACATGGAAATTAATGGCTGTTCCTTTACGCGCTCCATCCAAATCAACGATATGAATTTTTTTCACCCCACAATCCGCAAACCTACGGGCAATGTCAACGGGACTGTCCTTATAGACAGTTTCGCTAGCATAATCGCCTTGCTTCAAACGCGTAAGTTTTCCATCGATAATCGATATAGAGGGTAAAATCTGGATCATAAAGTCTTTTTAAATAAACGGAAAGGAATTAAAAATAGCAATTAAATGCCCAAAATGGGCAAAAAGCTTGATTATTAATTTGTTATCTCACCGCAATTCAAGAGAAAGGGAGGCCAAATCCTCAGAATTTATTACTCAATGATAATGCTCAGAATAGAATTTAAGCCTCTTGACCTTCGGTGATAAGCTTAAAGCCAGAGCCATGAATGGTGATAATTTGAACGCTTTCATCCTCCTTCAACATTTTTCTGAGTTTGGCAATGTAAACGTCCATACTTCTCGCATTGAAGTAACTATCGTCTCTCCAAATAATTTTTAATGCCGTAGATCGGTCAAGTGGTTGGTTGACATGCAAGCAAAGCAGCCTTAATAATTCAGACTCCTTAGACGTCAATCGGACTTCTTCACTCCCTGGTCGAGATAAAATTTGCTTGTCATAGTCGAATTTAAATGAGCCAAATTCAAATATTTTCTGATCCGAAATTTGCGGGTTTTTTTCTGCTGTTCTTCTCAGTATGGCTTGAATCCTTAACAGTAATTCTTCCATACTAAAGGGCTTTGTGATGTAATCATCACCGCCAATTTTAAAGCCTTCGATGGTATCTTCTTTCATTGATTTGGCTGTCAGAAAAATGATAGGCGTAACCTTATCTTCTCTTCGGATTTCTTTGGCCATTGAAAAACCATCTTTCTTTGGAAGCATAACATCAAATAGACAAAGGTCAAACGCTTCTCTCTTAAATGCTTTTACACCTTCATCCCCATCACGACAGAGTTTCGTTTCATACCCTTTGACTGTAAGGTATTCGTTCAAAATCTGACCTAAGTTAAGGTCGTCTTCTACAAGTAATATTTTAAAACTAGCCATGATTGAAAGGTAAATATACTTTAAATGTGCTGCCTTTGCCAAGTTCACTTTTTACAGAAACAATTCCCTTGTGCATGTCGACAATGTCTTTTACATAAGCCAAACCAAGTCCGAATCCTTTTACATCGTGGACATTCCCAGTGGAAACACGGTAAAACTTTTCGAAAATCTTTTCAATGGCCTCCTTAGTCATTCCAATTCCTTGATCTGAAATTTTTATAATGATCCCTGTCGAAATATTCTCGGTTCGAATATGGATAACGGGCGCATCGGGAGAATATTTATTAGCGTTGTCCAGCAGGTTATGAATGATGTTAGTCAAATGGACTTTATCAGCTTCAATAATTGCGTTAGACGCCAATAGCTGACTTGTGATCACACCGTGCCTTTTTTCTACGCTAATATTGATATTAACTAATGCTTTTTCGATGATGTCGTGAACATCTGCACTTTCGAATTTTATCCTAAAGTCTTTTTTGTCAAGGCTTGCTATTTGAAGTACCTTTTCTACCTGCATGCCTAATCGCTTGTTTTCATCTCGGATTACTTGAACGTACCTATCTACAATGCTCTGATTTTGCCTAATATCCGGGTCCTGCAAGGCTTCTGTGGCAAGCGAAACCGTTGCAATTGGAGTTTTGAATTCATGCGTCATGTTATTGATGAAGTCGTTTTTGATCTCGGAGATCTTTTTCTGGCGAAGAATAATCATGATGGCGTAGGCGAAGCAACCGATAACTATCAACATTAGTAAACCCGATGCAGTAAGAGGAAGCAAGCCCTGTTTCAGCAAAAACCTTTTTTGGCTAGGGAAGTAAATGCTCAGGTAATAGTCTTTGGGGACTAAATCCGTTGGAAATAGATTGGCCTGTAAGGGCGAGTTTTTTATCAATTCAATGTCTTCTGTTGTAGAGGTATTGATCAGATTGGTATTACCAGTCCTACGCTGAATTATTCCGTAATCGTACTCTAATTCAATACCTCGATTCTGTAGCTCCCTTTTAAGTAAAGTGTCCAATCGAATCGGGTTTACGCGCTCAAATAAATTATTACTTCCCTCTAAGTGGGTTGCCCAATCTTTTTGAATTGACTTGAATCTTTGCCCAATTTGTCGTTCGAACTGAAGGCGCTGTTGCATCTCGTTAGGATCTTGTCGAAAAGCAGAAGACTGCATTTGTGGGAAGACCTCAAAATCAAAAACGAAGTTCACTTGCTGATTTACTTCATCATACTCAACGCTAAAACTTGAAGGCCCAAAAAACTGATTAGGATCGACATAAGGATTTAACTCAGCGGGTCTATTATTAGCGTTGGTACGGAAAGCACTATCCGCTAAACCTTCTCTGCGCATTGGCGGAGTGGGCAAATTGCGATTTATATCTGATTGTAAAAAGTTGGTGTCGTTTTCACGAGCGAGTTTGCTGGCCACTTCGTTCAGTGCCGTTTGTACGCTTTGAGAAAAGCGTTCTTCATTCACTTTCGTAACTTCTTGGATCCAATAAAATTGAAAGCTGATTAAGCCAAGCATACCTAAGCTCAGTAAACCAATCAGCCACCTAATTTTTGTCCTACTCATTGATCAAAAGTACTTTATTAATATCGGGATGCTGATGAGCTTAACAAAAATTAACATGATTTAACCCCCCTTTAACATTCGTGATTTGGTATAATAAATACTTTCATATCAACAACTTAAAGGCTAAAGTAATGAAAAGGTCAATGAATTTAAGTGCAATAAAATTGTCAATTATAATGGCATTGCTTTTGACCGTTGGGTTCAATGGTCAAGCTCAAACAGAAAGTATCAATCAAAGCAAGTCTGTTTCTATAACTATTACCGAGGATGGTAAAGTAACAACGAAGGATGGAGACGACTCAAAAACCTATGATAGCTTCGATGACATTAAGGGCGATCAAGATTTAGAAAAGTATGGAATCGAATTTGAAACTGGCAATAAAAGACCTCTTCAGAAAAAAAATTGTGAGTCCTACTGGAGAATTGATTTATGACAAAGTCGATAAATCAGGTCTTAGTAGTAACAACTTCGACATAGATATTTCTGACAAAGAAGAAGGCATACATATTTTGAAAGTCATTCAAAACAACAAGGCGCTGACGAAAAAAATTGTGATTGAATAGATTTGAGCCTTATTTTGATTTTTATATGAGGAAGGTTTGGTCAACCTTCCTTTTTTTATTTTTCTAGACAGTATATTTACGCCTTAATTAATTTTAGATGGACTTGATTGATAATCGATATTCTATTCAAGGGGTGGGTTTAGAGAAGCTAACTGGCGAGTTTGGGTCACCACTGTATGTTTATGATGCTGAAAAAATTGAATCACAATTTTTAAAACTTACTTCGGCTTTTGAGGGAGTTAAAATGCGTGTAAAATACGCAACCAAGTCATTGAGTAATATTTCCATTCTGAAATTACTTCGTAAAATGGGGGCTGAGCTAGACTGTGTTTCCATCCAAGAAGTTCATTTAGGTTTGAAGGCAGGCTTTATGCCAAATCAGATTTTATATACTCCCAATTGCGTTTCTTTTTCAGAAATAAAAGAAGCTGTCGAAGAGGGGGTGATGATTAATCTGGATAACATCTCAATTTTAGAGCAATTTGGCAACGAGTATCATGGCACAGTTCCAGTATGTATTCGACTGAACCCGCATATTATGGCGGGAGGGAATAAAAAAATTAGTACTGGGCATGCGGATTCAAAATTCGGAATTTCGATTTATCAGCTTCAGCATATTGTTCGAGTGGTAAAAACATATGGAGTCAATGTGACAGGTTTGCATATGCACACCGGTTCAGATATTTTAGATGCCGAAGTCTTTCTTAGAGCAGCTGATATTCTTTTTGATGCAGCAAAAAACTTTCACAACCTTGAGTTTATAGATTTTGGTAGCGGCTTCAAAGTTGGCTATAAGGAGGCGGATATCGTCACAGACATTGCTGAATTGGGGGTTAAGCTTAGCGCTGCGTTTAAAGCTTTTTGTGCTGAATATGGTAAGGAACTCGAAATGTGGTTTGAGCCAGGAAAGTACCTTGTAAGTGAATCAGGCTATTTGTTGACTAAAGCCAATGTGGTTAAAACTACACCAGCAACGGTATTTGTAGGGGTCGATTCTGGAATGAATCATTTAATTCGCCCAATGATGTACGATTCCTACCATGAGATAGTAAACCTATCTAACCCAAGTGGAACAAAGCGCATTTATACTGTAGTTGGATACATTTGCGAAACTGATACTTTTGGGCTTGACAGGAAATTAAGTGAAGTGAAGGAAGGTGATGTTATTGCCTTTAAAAATGCTGGAGCCTATTCCTTTAGTATGTCCTCCAATTACAATTCTCGATTAAGGCCAGCAGAAGTATTGATTCACAACGGGCAAGCCAAATTAATTAGAGAGAGAGAGATTTTTGAAGATATTATGCGCAATCAAATCGAGTTAGATTTTGAAAATTAGGCTTTGGTTCAATTTGTGTTAATCAAACCGCGTGTAAGTCCTATGCTGGCTTTCATAGAATTGGGGTTTAGTTTCAGAAATTAATCTTATATTTTCACATTAAAGAATGTTGACATTATGAAAAAAGTATATATCCTATTTGCAGCTTTGGCTGCTGCTACCATTTCGTTTAGTTTCGCTTCCCCTGATCAAGATGCTGCTTTAAAGAAGAGCATGGAAGCAGGCAAGGGAGTTTATGAAGGAATTTGTTTGGCATGTCATTTAAATGAAGGTCAAGGAATTGCAG
>JBLIKG010000146.1:0-5841 GCA_047636255.1 Roseivirga sp.
ACTGGCATATAACATACAAGGCGGCGTATCGGATATCATTATCCCAGAAACCATCAATCCGCTTGACCCTGTGAAAAGGTCGCTAGGACAAAAGCAGTATGAACTCTCCAACCACTTAGGAAATGTGCTGGTTACTATTTCAGACCGAAAGCTAGTTGAAGAAGATGAAGGGGTGATAGCTTTAAAATACGAAGCAGATGTATTGCTCGCAAGCGATTATTATCCCTTTGGGATGCAGATGCCAGGGAGGCAATTCTCAGCTGAAGAGTATAGATACGGCTTCCAAGGCCAAGAAACCGACAAGGAATGGCTTGGAGGTGCAGTCAGCTACAAATACAGGGTGCATGATGCAAGGATTGGGAGGTTTTTGAGCGTGGATCCGCTTGCTCCTGATTATCCTCACAATAGTCCATATGCTTTTAGTGAGAATAGGGTGATTGATAGTGTGGAACTAGAAGGATTAGAGAGCGTTTATTTTGTAAACAGGAAAAAGGAGGTTGATATTTCACTTATGACGGAGGCAGAAGTTGAAAATCTATTCTATGAAAATGGTGTTCACTTCGACCCGAGCTGGTTATCAGGTAGGGAAAGGGCAGAATATTGGACAGTTGAAAAACGACAGGACACATATGGAGATTCACATGGAACATATATCCGTAAGTATGGTCTACAAGGAAGCTATCAAAAGGGAGGAGAACCATTTGAAAAAGACGTGAAAAGGAGCTTTTTAGAATGGGGGACTTCTTGGGATGTTGAATTCTCAAAAAGAGATGGTTATGTTGATGCAGCGGGTGTTGTGGTTGCTTTCTGGGGAGTAATTCTTTCAGGTGGAACGTTGCTCGCTGCTGAAGGCTTGGCCGCTACTGCATTAGCTGGAGGAGGATTGGTTATCGCAGTTGACGATTTGACACAATCACCTGAGGGAACGACTTTTTTTGAAGATTTTCTCGAAGATGTTGGTGGTAAAGAGCTTATGGGACTTTATAAAGGTGCTAAAGTAGCTATGTCAATAAAAAATGCGGCAAAAGGAATGGCGAATATAACTGTAGAGTTATCAAATGGCAACATAATTAATGGAACTTACGATATGATAAATGATGTTTATGAAATGGCTGGCGCCGTGAATAATGTGAATACATTAGTTGAAGCAGAATAAAACAACACAAAATGAAAATTGAAAAGACCTATTCAGGTGAATATCCAATTACGCAGTATTCAGCGCTTTTTGTGTTTATTGGTCTGGAGCTTTGGTTAATAAGAGCAGCTTTTCTATCCGACAGCTTAATTGGGACTCTGGTTTTTATCGCAGGAGCCTTACTAATTCCAATTTTGGGTCGAAATGCAATAAGGAAAGTAAGCTTTAACGAGATGCATTTTGAAGTCAAATATCTATTTGGAAATTCACGAACATTTGAATACAATCACGTTTGCCAATTCTATAAAAACAAAGAAGGCTTTTTATCTTATTATGTTTTCGTGCTAAAAACAATTGAATCATCTAAGGTTAGGAAATCCACATTCTATGTAAGGCCAAAAGGTGAGGAAGAAATAATCCTACATCTTCAGTCTAAGAATATTCAATTATCACATGTGAGTGAGTAATACTGTTTGTGCAATGAGGGCTGTATTCCAGTAGCATTCACTTCCTGAGGCACACAAACCAGCACACATAAAACAGTGATCAACACTGAAAACAGACTACAAAACGTCATAGCTTTATAAACCAGATTATAATACTCCCTTCCAAAGCCTCAAGTTCTGCATACTGATGCCAAAGAACAAGAGAAACTCGAATTTTGACGTGTGTATGAAGTGAATTGCGGTGGTGATTGAGTGAATGCGAAAGAACAGAATTTTGAATTATAAGTTTTCTACTTCAAGAGGTGATTTCTATGATTCTTGAATTGGCTAGATCACGAAATCGACGGTGATTATTTTTGAAAGCCTTTTTTTCGAACCTTTGTTGAGTTGTCCAACTATTTAAGCGGTTAGGAACAATGTCGCAGTCATTCCTGGAGAAGGAGATTTTTCATTAGGCGTTAGTGTTGGTCCTGCAGCAAAAATTGAATTGAACCATACCAGTATAATTGAGTCAATTTCCCTAACTTATAAAGAGGCAGAAGCTGTGAATTCCCAGACTAATGGATCAAAGTGGTCGGTTGGCAACAAACAATTAGATAATGGAATATGGAGTGCGAATGTTATTGTTTGTGATGATAAAAAGGTTATGACTGAAATAAAAGTTTATTCAAATGATGGTAAAGTTTGGGTGTCTTCAGATTACGTAATTCAAGCAATGACATTAGAAGAGAAGAAATGAAATCGAATTGGAACATCAGGTATTTAGTGTACGTATTTGTATTCATGACTTTAACAGGAGGAATTGGGTACTTAGTTTTGAATCACAAGAGATCACAACTTTTATCAAACTCCGAAATGGCTTATTGCACGCAAGACTCCTTAAGTAATAAGGATTACATATTTGCTCTTTTTAAAAAGGAGAATGAAAGAGAATATCTTGACTTTTTAAATGGTAGGCGTCCTTCTATGAATGCACGGTTTTTTGAAATAGACCAAGGCCAGAAAGTTCACGTGGTGGAACGATATCTTGAAATCTCTAAAATTGTTTTTTTCATAGAAGAACCTACTTTGACGAGGCCAAGGTATAACGAGGGGTATATCTGGAACAAATTTTTAACTGATTCTTTAATTGATTAAGACATTGTTTCAATGGGACAGCATTCTAATAAATTAACATTGTCAAAATCGGTGGTGTTTCAAAAGTGCTGATACCCACTATTTAGGATTTCACCACTCTGATAATGAATTATCAAACTCAAAACAATTCAGCATTTTCACACCCTGCACCATACCTTCAAGTTCTTTTCACATTCTGCATACTGGTGCCACAGAAGAAGAGAAACTCAAATTTTGACGTGTGTATGAAGTGAAGTGGGATGAGATGAGGTGGCTAGAGATCTTCAATTCACCGACATTCCGTACCTAACGGCACGGTAGATTCTGCGGAAATATGTTACCGCACTATTTAGGACTTGGTCGGTTAAACAAGCTATGGGGTTCACAACCAACCCTGGTTTTATCACGTGACCCGTAGAATTTCGAAATGAAGCTCCGTTATCGAAATGCACTGTCTGAGCAGCGGTTCAATAATCTTCGTGAATACTAAGATCTTCAATAACCGAGGTGAGTTTGCATGGAGATAGGAATTCAATTCAGAAATTGAAGGGAACGTGATGCACCACGGTTTTGGCTCCACCTTTTGGAGAAAAAAGGTGGAAAGAGGAAAAAAAATAGATCAGATCTAAAGCTTTTAATAAATTAGAAGTGTGATGCATCTCTCCAACCACCTCGGCAATGTTCTAGTCACCGTATCAGACAGGAAACTTGCAGAAGGCACTGAAGGCTCAACTGCAACTGGTTATAGAACAGAGGTTTTGTTCGCTAGCGATTATTATCCGTTTGGGATGCAGATGCCAGGGAGGGAATTCTCGCTGGAGGAGTATAGATACGGGTACCAAGGAAGTGAGAAAGACAATGAGCTTGCTGGAGAAGGAAATATGTATACCACTCATTTCAGGGCTTTAGATACGAGGATTGGAAGGTGGTTAAGTGTAGACCCTAAGGTTTCCGAGTTACCATGGCAAAGTAGCTATTGTTCAATGGATAATAATCCTTTATTTTACAATGATCCAGTAGGGGATAAAGTAATTTATGGAAGAGGAGATGTTGACAAGAAGACAAAAAGAAGAATAAAGAAACAAGTTAAGGCTAGGATAAAGTCCGATTTAAGATTTGCTGATCAACATAAGAGGTATAGAGGAGATAGAGAAAATGATATAATTTATTCTGATAAAACTAATTTCATTGAGGCTGATGGGAAAAGAACAAATATTTCTGCCGAAACTGTTTTTGAGGCTCAACAAGTAACAAATGTTCGACAGGGTGGTAGCACTGATTTGCACGTTGCATGGAACACAAACACTCTTACATTGCCAAAAGAAATTAGCTTTGACACTCATGCAACAAGTATTGAAAACGGGCGAAGTTTTGATCGTTTGTGGTCCAATCTCAATAGTACGTCCTTATTGCAAGATGCAATTACTTGGTTAATTTCTGATGAAGATCGAATTCTAACTTTAACTGCAAATTCAGTTTCAAGGGAGAACAGTGCTCACTATTATGTTCCCACTGATGTTAATCATATTGGAGGGCCAGGAAAAGGGGGGACTTGGGATTCTATCCAACAATTAAGAGAAGCAAGAATTAGGATAGTCCTTAATCATTTTAGAAGCTCTCCTATGATTACTAGAAATGATTTTAAAAGAATAAAAATCGGTGTTGAAAAGAATCAAATCGCATCCAATGTATCATTCAGCGGTGGAATTAGAAGTAGCGAGAACAGGATTAAACGAAAAACGAAGAAAAGAACTTTTTAATATGAAAGGGTTTGTGGTGTTTGTATATTTAGTGACGACAATAAATGTTGTCTTTTCACAAAGACCGTTTACATCAAGATCTGATTATTTAGAGTTATTTACTGATTCTTCTGACTTAGCCAGTGTAACGGATGTCCGAGTTACTTTTAAAACTAATGGGAAAATAGACGAAGTTATTCCATTAGTTACCAAAGTTTACAATAAAAATCGAATTAGTGTTGTAAGGAAGTTTAGTTTTTATGAAGAAAAAACATTTTCAGTGTTTTGGTCGAAGAATGAAGTCGATTCCATTTTTGAATTTGTTGAAGATAGGCTCTATTTCAATAAAATATATTACTCAAAAGATAGCGCAGGTCGAATTTCTAGAACTGACTTAATTCTTCAAGACACTATTCTTTTTACAAATGAAATAACATACTCAGGTGATACAATAATTGAGACATATTCGAGACAGAATAAATTCAATTATCAGATATCAGAATTGAGATATTTCAATCATTCAATTCATTTTTATTCAGATAGATTTGTTAAGTACAGGGATAGTGCAGAATATCTTTCTTCTAGAATCAAAACTTTAGAAGGTTACGAAATAACTGAATTTTATGGAGTTGAAGGTGCAGTGCAAGTAACACTGCTAGAATTTGACAACCAAGATTGGCACTTACGTCTGATTTTAGACGAGAATGGCGTGGAGTATCATTATTTTAAATTGCTAGATCACTTTTCACAATCATTTCGTTTGCCATCTTTTATGAAACCAGAAGATATTATTGTCTTAAGAATACCCACAGAAGAATATAGGAAATATTTGCTTGAACTCAACAGGTTTAACAGAAACCGCAATTATTGGATAAAGAAGTTTTAGCAACAGTTCTGCGGTGTTCCAAAAGTGTTGAAAGTGTTGAAATCCTCAAATCTGGATTTTACCACCTTGATAATCAGTCGTTCAAATTCAAAATAACCATGCACCATGGTGATACTACGAATCATCTCACTAAATTTTAGGCTGTAAAAAAGTCTATTTTATGCAACCGAATTTGAATAGGTGTTTCAAATGTGTTGATACCCACAAAATAATATTTCACCACCTCCACAAATCCCCTCAACACCCTCCACCATACCTTCAAGTTCTTCATACATTCTGCATACTGATGCCAGAGAAGAAGTGAAAAGGGAAATTTGACGTGTGTATGAAGTGAATTGCGGTGGTGAATGAGTGAATGCGAAAGCAGAGAGTTTGAATTCTAAGTTTTCTGCTTCAAGAGGTGATTTCTATGATTCTTGAAATGGACAGATCACGAAGATCACGAAATCGACAGTGATTATTTTTGAAAGCCTTTTTTTCGAACCTTTGTTTAAAACTGGTTATGGAAAGTCATTGGAC
>JBLIKG010000147.1:0-5787 GCA_047636255.1 Roseivirga sp.
TTTCCATGAGCTTATCAATGGACATTGGAATTCCAGTCTCGTTCTCATTGATTTTTTCCTGGACCGCAAAATTCATAAAGTCCATATTCGTATAATCTTTTTTTACGCCATTTGTGATATAGATATCCTTGAAACCATCATTATCCAAATCGCAAAATAGTGTTGACCAACTCCAATCGGTTCCTTCTACTCCTGCAAATTGACCGATCTCAGAAAAAGACAAACCATTATTATTCAAATGGAGCATATTCCTCATACTTTGTTCGTAAAAACCGTTTTTGACAAGCATTAAGTATTTGTCATAATTATCTGGCCCAGATATCATTTTTTGACGGATATTTCCTTCTGGCCACATATCTAATGTCATGATGTCGGTAAAGCCGTCATTGTTGATATCTGCAATATCGGACCCCATAGAAAAGTGAGAGGTGTGTCCAATATAGTTTTCTAGATTTTCAGTAAATGTTCCATTTTTATTGTTGAGATATAAGTAATCCTGTTCGTTAAAGTCATTTGAAATGTAGATATCTAACCATCCATCATTATTAACATCGGATATCGAAATGCCTAAGCCAAAGCCCAATACATTTGATGTGAGTCCTGCCTTTTGACCGACTTCAACAAACTTTCCATTTTCATTTTTATATAATTTGTCTTCGAAGAATGGATCTCTTCTCGATTTTAATCCATTGCTTACAGATTTAAAACTCGCAAATTCCTGAATCGAATGATTGAGCACATAAAGGTCGAGATCGCCATCTTTATCGTAATCAAAAAAAGCTCCTTGTGTAGAATAGCCTTCATCTGCAATACCATATTCCTCGGCTTTCTCGGTAAATGTCAGATTACCATTATTGATAAATAACAAGTTTTTCCTCTTATAACTGTCTTTCGCTGCTGATCTGCAAACGTAAATATCCAGCAATCCATCACCGTTGACATCGGCCATAGTTGTCCCCGTATTCCAAAATCCTGCGGCAAATACGCCAGCTTTTTGAGCTATCTCTTCAAACTCAAAATTCCCTTTATTCAAATAAAGCCTACTTCCCACCATACTCCCTGTGAAATAGATATCTTCTAAACCGTCATTGTTGATATCCCCTACAGAAACACCTCCACCATTATACAAATAGCCGTATGTGAAAATATTGAACTCCGGAGTTTCCTGAATTAAATTTTTGAAATTAATCCCTGTAAGGCTACTAGGGAGAAGTGAAAACATTTTAGAATCATCAACTTGATTGCAAGAAACAAGCAAGAAATTGATTGAAACAAAAAAGAGTATTGTAAATCTGTCTAGGGTGTTTTTCACTTAAATCGAAGCTTTATACAATATTATTTATTTTCAGGCTGAAATCGTAACAAACTATGCATCATTGAATAAAAAATGACACAAAGAAAAAAGCATGTGTTTTTATTACACATGCTTTTTAAAAAGGTTCCTAAATAAATTTAGAAATTGGGTCCGCCAGTATCCCACCATAAGCGAGTCCCAATTTCATCGGGACCTTTTAATTTGGCGGTTGCATCAGCCACACCCTCAGGATTGCCATTTCTTTCTGCATTTACGAAAGGCATTCTTCTAAGAATTTCGCCAGAGGGAATTGACCCCCAATCAGCATTACTACTATTTTGATAAACCGGAGCTAGTTTTGGATAGCCCGTTCTTCTGTGATCCATCCAAGATTCCATTTCGTTCGTGAAACAGGCAATCCATTTTTGAGTAATTATTTTCTCAAGCTTTCCTTCTCTGGATGCTGTCTCATCCCAAGCAACCGTATTGGTTATTTGATTTTTAAACGCATTTACACCAGCAGGGGCTTTAGGATCAACGTAATCAATAGGAAGACTTTCTTTGTCAGCCAAGTAAGCATCTACTCCTCCAGCTCCCCACAACTGAAATGAAGCTCTTACACCTGATTCATAATTCGACTGTGCGTCTCCTGCACCAGCCCATCCCCTCAAAGCTGCTTCCGCTTTTAAGAAATAGACCTCATCCGCACTTAGTACTTTTCGCTTGGTTACTTTGGCAGGATCATTAAAGGAAATATCAAGAGTAGAGAAGCCTAACCTATCATCTTTGGCTACCATTTCTGCTCCGTTTCGAATTCCTTTATAAGGCCATTCTGGGTGATCACTAACCAAGGACATATCTGCCACAGGATCAAAATACTTATCAATTCTATTGTCTTTGTACCCAATTAGAATGGACTCCATAGTCGCACTCATACGAGTATCTCCCCACTCGAAACAGATTTGTGCTGGATGAAATTTAGATCCATACCCAGAAATGTTGAAATTGTCGGCATTTGTCTGCATCAGGCCAGCTGGATCTGCTAATGCTTTTTCACCTTCTTTTCTTGCTAAAGCTGGGTCTACTTTTGAAACCCTCATTGCCAACTGCAGTCTCAAAGAGTTAGCATAGCGAGCCCACTTTGTTACATCTCCACCATAACTAGCATCAAAATTATTGAGGCCTACGTAATCTTTATTATTATTAAACTCAAGAATAATTCTATCCAAATCACTAAAAAAGGCTTTGTATAACACCTCTTCGCTGTCATATTTTACGCTTCCCGTTGTACCATAATTTGTGTAAATTATAGGACCTTGATAAAGCGTAACTCTGGACATTGAAATAATTTTGATCAGGTTGGCCCATTCAACGAATACAGTATAACCATCTTTTTCAGCAATTTCTATTACTTGTTTTGCTGGAGCCATTACATTATTATACTCGCGTCCCCAATATCCATTCCAGCGAATGTAATAGGTCGTATTATTGACTCCGCCAACAAAAGGCGTTGGTGTTGCCAAGTGTTGAGAATAAGAGACATTAGTCAAGTTATGGTCAATTTGATTTCCGAAAATTTGACCAAGCATAGAAGGATAGAAAGACCCTACGTGATTAAAGTCTTGCTTTAAAGATTCTGTTGAGATCTGGTAAGGATTTGTATTGATCTCTTCAAAACTATCGGTGCAGCTTGCAAACGCAAAAGCTGAGGCAATTAGATATATAAACTTCTTCATTTTTTCTTATTTAGAAAGTTAATTTTAGGTTTAAACCATATGTTCTTGTTGAAGGCAAATTAAAGTTATCTAACCCTTGTGCATTCTGATTGGTACTCATTGCTAATTCAGGATCGAATGGTGCTACTTTATATAGAAATAATAAGTTATTTCCTATAAATGAAAGGTTTGCCGATTTCACAGGGAGTTTGATTTTTGCAAGATTTAAATCATAGCCAATATTTAATTGACCAAGTCTTACATTCGTTCTGTCATATACATATGCTTCGCCAATTCCGTTTCTATCACCAATAGCTCTATACCAAGTTTCTGAATCGACCGTAGTAATTGCAGCATCTGTAGCTTTATCAACTCCATTGACCGTCACACCACCAGCATCTCTTGCATTAGCAGTTCTAAGAGAAACACCTGCACCGTCAAGCATAGATTCTGTTTGACTAAAAACATTTCCACCAAATATACCATTGATCAGTATTCCAGCATTAAATCTTTTGTATGTAAAATTGTTATTCCAACCAAGAGACCAATCCGGATTTAGATTACCTATTAGTTCTGTTGTTGCAGTTCTAAGTGGTTTTCCTCCATCAAAAATAATTCGATCTTGAGCATCGCGTTGAAACTTCAGCACGTATAAATCATTAAAACTACCACCTACAACCAATTTAGAGTCAAATCCTTCTGAGCTTCCTAATTGGATAGTTTTCTTAGCATCTGGCCCTATATCTACAATTTTGTTTCTGTTTCTAGTAAAGTTTAATGCAGTCACCCACTCAAAATCATTTGTTCTATATGGTGTAGCACTCACTGTAAGCTCGATTCCTTTGTTTGAAATCTCGCCAGCATTTATAAACTCCGTAGTATATCCACCTTCTCCAGAAACGGTAGGGACTTGAATAAATTGATCTTTACTAGCTATATCGTAGTAGGTGAAATCAATTCCAAATCGATTATGAAAGAATCTCCAGTCAGCACCAAATTCTAAGCTTGTAATGATCTCAGGCTTAGCATTCAAGAATGGCTTCACAGTATTTCTAACTACGCCGCCACTAGCATTGATTCTGTTTTGTGGAAAAATTCTATTGAATGGCACTTCGTTACCCACTTGCGTATACGAAGCTCTTAACTTACCAAATGTAACAAAAGAAGGCATTTGGAACATCTCACTAATGATACCCGTAAGGCCAACTGATGGATAGAAATAAGAATCATTTCCTGTTAATGCCAAGGTAGATGCCCAGTCGTTTCTTCCTGAAAGATCTAAAAATAGGTAGTCTTTAAGTCCGAACTGTAAATTCCCAAATAGCCCCTGCTTTAAAACAGAACCGTTAGTTAAAGATGAAACTTGAACATTTGTCGGTAAATTTTGGAAATAGAACTCGTTTGGATATAACAGACCAACGGTACCAGTGCTTACTCCTACACCAACACCGTAAGTAGTCTTTTGATAGCTACTTCCTGCGACTACGTTAAGACTCAAGTCTTTGGTTATGTCTGTATTGTAGGTCAAAATAGCATCTACATAAGCCAGCTGATCGTCATAGTTATTATAATTCCAAGCTCCATTAGGATGAACATTTGTGGCGTTCGAAGTTGCCGCATGTTGCTGCTCAAACTGCTTCGCCGTGTAGTCATAATTACCCCTAACTTGTAGTGTCAAATTATCAAGAATATTATAGGCAACACTCATACTACCAATTACTCTTTTCGAATTATTAGTTTTTGGCTGATTATTTACAATCCAATAAGGATTTGACTGATGGTGATCCGAAACAAACCAATTTTGCTGATTTAAATTACGATTTGTATTAAAGGTTTGATAGTTATCTTTTAAATCGTTAAAATCTCTTTCTCTAGGGAACATATATAAACCAGTAAGCGGGTTTAGATAATATCCTGCAGGAAGCCTATTTTCTGTATTTTCTATTGCCAGAATTATATTTGAGCTAACTGTAATTTTATCATTTAGCAATTTAGTAGACTGCTTGAACGAAAAGTTATTCTTCCCATAATTATTGTTGGGTGTAATGCCATTCGCTTTTGTATTGGCATAAGAGAAATAAGCTTTTGTTCTATCGGTTCCACCACTTATAGTAAGTGCATTGTACGTATTACTTCCAGTTTGAAAGAAGTTCTTTACAAAACTATCATCGTATTTCCCTGGCGTTGTCGACCAGCTTTCCTTGGCATTACCCTTTGCTCCATACTTATATTGTAGTTCAGGTAAATCAATAACTTGCTCGTTTGTAAATCCAGTGTTAAGTGTAACCTTAGCTTTTCCTGAAACTCCAGATTTTGTTGTTATTAGTACAACTCCGTTTGCCCCTTGGCTACCATAAAGTACGGCGGCATTTGAGCCCCTCAATATACTAATGCTTTCAATATCTTCAGGGTTAATGGCCGAAAGTCCATCTCCTCCATCGGTTCCACCCCACATTCCAGGTTGACTACCTCTATTGTTTGCCATTGGAATACCATCTATCACAAAGAGTGGCGAACTATCACCACTTAGTGACTTATTTCCTCGCAGCACTACTTTAGTAGAACCTCCAGCTCCAGAGCTACTCCTTTTGATTTCAACTCCAGCAGCTTTACCTGCAAGGCTGTTCATAAAGTTAGGGTCTCTCGTTTTTACAAGTTCTTCTGAACTAACAGTTTGCTGGGCATATGTGAGGGTCTTTTCCTCTCTTTTGATACCTAAGGCAGTTACAACTATGGCACTCAATTGGTTTGCATCCGCCAATAAACTTACATTAAGTA
>JBLIKG010000148.1:0-5779 GCA_047636255.1 Roseivirga sp.
TCCATAAGTTAAAAATAAGAAGAATTTGACAGTTTCTTTAATTCTGAGATTTATTCATTTCAAGGCTAAAATCTGCTTGATAGGCCTTTTGAAAGTAAAGGGGTCGAATTCGACTCTTTTAAAACTAGATTAGTTTGTTCCAATGTCAATCAGTTGCTATAGAATCTTATCCAAAACCTCAATCAATCTATCCACTTCTTCCATTGTGTTGTAATGCACAAAGCTGACGCGTACTGGGCCGCCCTTAGTTTCTAAACCCAATGAGGCAACAATTTTTTTGGCATAAAAATCACCAAAACGGATACCGATACGGTGTGGGTCAACTTGCACTACAATGGCTTCGCTTTTCAAGCTCGCGTGATGAAATGCAATGGTAGGTACTCTTGTTTTACGATCTCCACTCTGAATGCCCAGTAGCGTAATAGCTTCTTTGGTCTTTAGGAAATCAATGAATCTATTGGCTAAAATTTCTTCATGCGCTGAGAATAAATCGAAGCTCTTTTGGAATTTTTCTTGGTCATCAACCTGCGTGTCTTTAGGATAATGATGATCGTGGACCTCTCTTAAATAATCCGTCAGTCCAGCCATGCTATAAGTGAGCTCAAAGTTCCTATTACCAGGTTGTAACTTATAAGGTACTTCATTGATGAAGTAATGGTTAATTCCCGCCAAGGCTTCGAGCAAGTGTAGTTTCCCATACATCAGTGAGCAATGTGGGCCATATACTTTATAGCAGCTAAATACATAAAAGTCCACATCAAGCGCTTGTACATCTACTAATCTATGGGGAGCCAAGGCAACGCCATCCACGCAAAGTAATGCGCCAGCTTGATGAACCACTTTGGCTACTTCAGCAATAGGGTTGATAGTGCCTAAAATATTCGAGGCATGCACCATAGTCACCAATTTGGTTTTTGGGCTAAAAAGCTTTTTAAGGTCCTCAATTTCGAATTCGAGACTATCAGGATTCACCTTCCAGATTTTGACTATGATGCCTTTTTCTTGCAAATCCATCCATGGCGAACAGTTTGATTCATGTTCGGAATTGGTTGTGATGACTTCATCGCCAACCTCCCAATTTTTTGAAATGGTAAGACTCAAAATCCGGAACATCATGGTAGACGAATGACCCATCACGATTTCCTTAGGGTCATTCGCATTGATCAACTTTGCCATTTCAATTGTGGCATAATCTACTTTTTCAACTGCCAAGCGCGAAATCTCATAAGAAGCACCATGCTGAACATCGTAATTAAGCAGGTATTCAGAAAGTCGATCGACAACCGGTTTAAGGGTTTGTGAACCTCCAGCATTGTCCATGTAGACAAAGCCGCTTTTTAAAGCGGGGAAGTAGCTTCTTACGAAATTGAGATCGAGTTGTGGGGCATTCATAGCAATAGAATTTAAGGCCTCAATATAATGAAGCCGTTCGATCTCTACTATGAAATATTATATGGTATGCATAAACAGGTTTAGAGGTAAATTAGAAAGGGGAAACTTTGTTGCCCCTTTCTAATTTAAAATTCCATTGGTACTTCTATCACTAAAATCTCAGCGTAAGATTTAGCTTTGATTTCGAAGCTATCGGCTTCGGTGACGGCTACTGCATCGCGTGTGTCTAGGATTTCGCCTGCTGCGTTGAGTTCGCCATTCAACACGAACAAATAAACTCCGTTGCCTGGTTTTTTTACTTCATAATTCAGTTTTACGCCAGCATCTAAATTGGCCAAGCTAAAAAATGCATCTTGATTGATCCAAACCGCATCGCCACCTTCTGGTGAAACTACAGTTTGAAATTTGTTCACGCGATCCTCAGCTGAATATGACTTTTGCTCGTAGCGCGGAGTTATGTTTCTTTCCTTAGGGAAAACCCAAATTTGAAGAAAGTAAACCTCCTCATCTTTATTATAATTGAATTCAGAATGTCTAATTCCCGTGCCAGCAGACATGATTTGAACGTCTCCTTGACGGATTACTTCATTTCGGCCAGTACTGTCTTGATGAGCTAAATCGCCTTGTAAAGGGATAGAAACGATCTCCATATTGTCATGAGGATGTGTTCCAAAACCCTGGCCTCCCGCTACCTGATCATCGTTCAAGACCCTAAGTGCCCCAAAATGAATACGTTCTGGGTCATGATAGCCTGCAAAGCTGAAAGTATGTCGGCTCTTTAACCAGCCATGATTCGCTAAACCTCTTGATGCTGATGAATGTACTGTCGTTTTCATAATTTTTTCTATTCTCTAAGTTAAATGTATGTACATACATGCGGTTAACTTTTCTTGCCTTTAAAGAGTTCAAAAACTAAGGTTAATAAGTTTTGGTGCAAATTAAATCAATAAGTCAGTTCGGGAACATTTGAGCCTATCAATTACCGAGTAAATGAACTAATGTTTTCAAAAGGGTCTTAGTCATATCTGAATATTCCTAATTTTACCCGAGATCGAACAGATGAAACCAATAGTTAAGGTTGTTATTCCGGCTTACAACGAAGAGCAGTCCATAGGGCTTGTCATCAAAGAAATTCCGAAGGAATGGGTCTCTGAAATTGTGGTCGTGAATAATGGATCTAAAGACAAAACGGCTGAAGTTGCCAAGGCTCACGGGGCTACAGTGCTGAATCAGCCGAAGTCCGGATACGGAAATGCTTGTTTGATGGGGATCGACTATTTGAAAAATTCGTCTGTTCCGCCTGATATTTTGGTCTTTATGGATGGTGATTATTCCGACTATCCCGAACAACTACCAGAAGTAATACAACCAATTTTAGATGGGAGGGCAGATTTCGTAATTGGTTCAAGGGCTTTAGGAAACAGGGAAAGTGGCTCAATGACATTTCCACAGATTTTTGGGAATTGGCTGGCTACTTCAATGATGCGCTGGTTTTATGGAATTAGATTTACTGATTTGGGTCCTTTCCGTGCCATTCGATTTAATGATTTGATTAAAATCGATATGAAGGATAAAACTTTTGGTTGGACCGTAGAGATGCAATTAAAAGCTGCGAAACATAAATTGAGGACGACCGAGGTGCCTGTAAACTATAAAAAGAGAATTGGGGTTAGCAAGGTGTCAGGAACTGTGAAAGGGACTGTTTTGGCTGGCTATAAAATTATTTTTACAATTTTTAAATACTTATAATGTACTGGTTGGAACTGATCGTACTTACTCTTTATACAGGAGCGCTGTCGTTTATTTTCATCTACAGCATATCTCAACTGAACTTGGTATACAAATACCGCAAAGCTCAGCGTAAAAATCTATTGCCCGAAAAACCAGTCATTCCTGCCAACTATAATTATCCTAAAGTCACCGTACAGCTTCCAGTATACAATGAGCTCTATGTTGTCGAACGACTTATCGATTCGGTTGCTAGCCTAGATTGGCCTAGCGAAAAATTAGAAATTCAAGTGCTTGATGATTCTAATGACGAAACAGTTGAGCTCATTGCCAATGCTGTTGCAAAATGGAAGGCAAAAGGCATTGACATTGTTCAAATCAGACGACCGGAAAGAAAGGGCTTTAAGGCAGGAGCTTTGCAGTACGGACTAAACATTGCGAAAGGTGAGTTCATTGCCATTTTCGATGCTGACTTTATTCCCGAGCCTGATTTTTTAAAGAATACAGTACCTCACTTCATTAAGGATGAGAAAATTGGTGTTGTTCAATCACGCTGGGGGCATATCAATGAGAATTATTCAATGCTTACCAAGCTTCAAGCATTTGGTTTGAATACCCACTTTTTTGTCGAGCAGAACGGGAGATCGAGTGGAGGTCATTTCTTGAATTTTAATGGTACTGCTGGTATTTGGCGAAAAACCTGCATTATGGATGCCGGTGGCTGGAAAGCGGATACGCTGACAGAAGATCTCGATTTAAGTTATAGAGCGCAGCTCAAAGGCTGGCAAATTTTTTATGTTTCGAATACAGTGGCTCCAGCCGAATTACCTGCTGCTATGAGTGCTATTAAATCTCAGCAATATCGTTGGACAAAAGGTGCCGCAGAAACCAGCCGAAAATTGCTGCCTCAGGTTTTGAGATCCAAGCTTTCCTTCGGAACGAAATTTCACGCAGCTTTTCATTTATTGAATTCAGCGATTTTCATTTGCATTGTTATCACCGCATTGTTAAGCGTGCCTGTTCTTTTCATCAGAAATCTGACCACGGGTTGGCAAGTATTGATTAATGTATCAACCTTATTTCTCTTAGGGTATGTATTCTTGATCATCTTCTATTGGAATGGTTTTAAAGAAAACAGAGAAGGTTTTTGGAAGACACTGAAAGAATTTGTGCCACAAATGTTCATGTTACTTTCTGTGTTTTTAGGTTTGAGTTTTCACAATGCCGTAGCAGTTTTCGAGGGATTTATCGGAAAGAAAACTCCCTTCATTCGTACTCCTAAATTCAATATTACCGACAAGAAAATAGGATGGAAGGGCAACAAGTACTTCAACAAAAAAATCAATGGTTTAACTATCATTGAAGGCTTGCTTTCTCTCTATTTCATGGCAGGTTTGGGCTTTGCCTTTTACTTTCAAGATTTTGCTTTACTCCCTTTTCATATTTTGCTTAGCTTAGGCTTTATGTTGGTATTCTATTATACCGTGCAGCATACGCGAAATGCCTGAGAATAACACGAAACAATCATTTGCTTACATTCTGCTGGCCATACTCACCTTGGTCTTGGGCTACTATATTGATCGCACTCAAACGATATCCTTGCTCTCGATTTTTGCGGTCATGGTCGGGGCAATGGTTTACATCCTGAAAACCACATCAGAGAAGGAAGCAGATTTGCCTTATTATTGGTCAATGCTGCTGAGGCTTTTGTTGCTGTTTTCAATTCCAGCTTTATCCGATGATGTGTATCGTTTCATTTGGGATGGCCGATTGATCACTCAGTTTGTCGACCCTTATAAGCAACTTCCTATTGATTATTTATCGCAAGGAATCGAGGGCATTACTCCATACTTGTTTCTCAAGTTGAATTCGCCCGATTACTTTTCAGTTTATCCGCCCTTTAATCAGATTTTTTTCTTTTTGTCAGTCTTAATAAGCCCAGGATCAGAATTTTGGTCAATCGTAATTTTGAGGTTGGTAATTTTCATTTTCGAACTTGGAAATATTGGCTTGATCAGAAAGCTGCTTAGGCACTATAAACTACCAGATCGGTACGGCCTTTTTTATGCCTTAAACCCAATGGTAATTTTAGAGTTGACAGGAAACCTTCACTTTGAGGGTATTATGATCTACTTTCTGTTGTTGGCGCTTTGGTATTTCGAGCAAAATAAGCTCCATTGGTCAGCCGTTTTTTTTGGGCTTTCAGTGGCTACTAAGTTTTTACCACTCATATTTTTGCCGTTGTTGATTAGAAAAATCGGCTTCAAAAAAACCATGCTGTATGGACTAATTGTTGGAGGCGTTTTAATCATTTCATTTCTTCCACTCATTAACACTGCCCATATTTGGGCGATTGGGGATAGTTTAGCCCTTTATTTTCAAAAATTCGAATTCAACGGCAGTATTTACTATTTGGCTCGTTGGTATGGATTTGAAACAGAAGGCCATAATATCATCGCAAAATCCGGTCAATGGATGATGATTGCTACTTTGGTAAGCATTACCCTTTACTCCTTGCTTCCAACTAAAAAATCATTGCCCATAAAAATGGTTTGGGTCTGGTCGCTTTATCTACTTTTTGCTACCACAGTTCACCCTTGGTACATCATCCCTTTGTTGGCTTTAAGTGTGTTTACGGAGAAGCGTTTTGCCTTTATCT
>JBLIKG010000149.1:0-5772 GCA_047636255.1 Roseivirga sp.
CTTTCAACCAAAAAAGTTGTCGACTATTATTCTACCGACCATTGCCTTAATTACTGAATGAATTCTTAAATTATTTTCAAAAGGAATATTTAGTTAGTCATGGCTAAAAAGAAACACTATACCGATCCCCTATTAGAAGGAAGGTTTTACCATATTTATAATAGATCAATTGCGGAGGGAAGTTTATTCAAGTCAGATGAAAATAAAGCCTTCTTTCTCAAAAAATGCCTGCAATTCTTTGGAGATCGCATATCATTATATGCCTATTGTCTTTTAAACAATCACTTCCATTTACTAATAAGAGTTGAAGAAACAGAAAACGATACAGAGGCTTCAGAAATAGAAATTTCAGGAATATTCAGACGGCTTTTTCAATCTTATGCCTTGTCATTCAATTCATATTATGGCCGCAAGGGCACTCTTTTTCAGCGTCCCTTTAAACGAGCTTTAATTGAAACTGAGCAGAACTTTACCAACGTCATTTACTATATCCACGCCAACCCACAAAGGCATGGCCTAATCAAAGATTTTAAACATTGGAATTGGAGTTCCTATGCTAGTATACTATCAGAAAAACCAACATCCCTTTGTCGAGAGGAGGTATTGAAGTGGTTCGGTGGCAGGGAACATTTTATTAAGTTTCACTCAGACAATCAATCCGAGTATTTAGATAAAATTACTGCTGAGGATTATTGATGCTGCTTAAAATAAAGTTGACACCCATAGAAAATAAGAGCACTGGTCTTAGAGACGGATGAGGATTTGTGAAGATCACGGTGTCAACTTTTAAAATAGACTAGAGTTGACAACCATAGAAAATAAGAGCACTGGCTATATAGTCTGAGGAGCACTTGTGAAGATCACGGTGTCAACTTTTAAAATAGACTAAAGTTGACAACCATGGAAAATAAACGCACTGGTTATATAGTCTGAGGAGCATTTGTGAAGATCACGGTTGTCAACTTTTAAACTATTAAAAAAAAGATGCCACCCATTTCGAGGTGGCATCATCTTCAACCAAAACATTAAAATCTAAATCAGATTCATCTACACTTTTAACCTAAGTATCACCTAACACTTTCAGTTACCAACACGATTTTAATATTATACCTCTAACCCCTTCGGGACATTTTTGTTTCATAATTCTCTAACGAGACATTCTTAACTAGAATTTCAAAAAGATTGAATTTTTATTAAAAAACCAACAAATACAGAACCGTCCATCCCGCTTAATCGTTCCAACCACATATACAAATTAAGTATGACCCCATTCGAAAATCTACACCTCGACATCCCCACAACAGACAAAAAGAGAATCATAATTATTGGAGGTGGTTTTGCCGGAATCCAGGTAGCAAAAGGTCTCAAAGGGAAGGGGTTTCAGGTAGTCATGCTCGATCGTAATAATTACCACACCTTCCAGCCCTTACTTTATCAAGTAGCAACCGCGGGCCTAGAACCAGACTCCATTGCAGGGGCATTAAGGCAACTTTTCAACGATTTCCCTGACTTTTATTTCAGGATGGCCAAAGTCACTAAAATTCATCCTGAAGAGCAGAAAATCAGTACGCTGATTGGTGAATTAAAATACGACACTTTGATCATTGCCAACGGTTCAAAAACGAACTATTTCGGTAATAAGGACATGTTCAATCTTACTTTTCCCCTAAAGCAGATTCCACAAGCTTTGAACTTAAGGAGCCATATGCTTCAAAATTTTGAGCAAACAGTTTTGACCAGAGAAGATACCGAGAAAGACCGACTCACCAATTTTGTAATCGTAGGTGGCGGACCAACGGGAGTTGAAGTTTCAGGGGCATTGGGGGAATTAAAAAAGCACGTATTACCAAAAGACTATCCTGACATTGATTTCAGTATTATGGATTTACATCTAGTCGATGCTGGGCCGCGTCTTTTAGCGGGAATGTCTGAAAAAGCAAGTGCCAAAGCACTTGAATACCTCAAAGGTTTTGATGTCAATGTAAAGTTAAACACCGTTGTCAAAAGTTATGATGGTCGAGATGTAGTTCTTTCTGATGGCACAGTAATTCCATCAAAAACAGTGATTTGGGCGGCTGGAGTAAAAGGAAATATTATTGATGGACTTCCTGAAAATGCAATTGAACGAGGTAGGATTTTGGTGAATGACGTCAACGAAATACAAGGGCTTAAGAACATCTATGCCATTGGAGACATTGCATACATGAAAACCAAGAATTGCCCCAATGGACAACCCATGTTAGCGCCAGTTGCCATTCAACAAGGACAGCTGCTCGCGAAAAATTTAATCAGGGCCGAAAAAGGGGAACCCCAGAAAATATTTAAGTATGCCGACAAAGGATCAATGGCAACCGTGGGCAGAAATCGAGCAGTGGTTGACATGCCAAAATTTACCATTGGAGGTTTCTTCGCTTGGATGATTTGGATGTTCGTTCATTTACTTTCAATTATTGGCTTTAGAAACAAACTAGTGGTTTTCAGTAATTGGGTTTGGAACTACTTCACTTATGACAGAGGCACCCGTTTAATCATCAGGACTTTTGTACGTGATAAAGGCTATAAACAAGGTGAAACCCTTTAGTAAGTAGTGAATAGAGATGTAAATTTTCAATTTTCTGCCTTTTATAAAAACCTATCATGCCATGTGCGTAATTATCGCTAATTTTTGGATGTGAGGAAGAAGAGGCTTTATTGGACACTTCAGATAATTGGTTGGGCCTTACCCGCAATTACCAATCTAATATTTTTATCAGTCTTTGAAACTGATGCTGAACAAATTCGCAGATCGGTTTTCGAAGCATTTGCGCAAAGTGTTATCCCTTTGATGGTTTCTCATTTTGGAATCCGAAAAACAATAATCAATAGAAATTGGCTGACCAAAGACTTAGGAAAGATCATTCTTAGGGTAATCGGCTTGATACTTTTATGGGCACTTATCTCAGGTTTGCTTTATCAGTTGTCTTATCTGATATTTAGAAATACTTCTCTTGATAAAAGTTTTGTACTTCAATTGACATTTGATTTTCTAACGGCAGCACTTCTATATGTAATATGGGCTACAATTTACTTCTTGTATCATTACTTAGAAAGCAATAACCGTTCGCTGAAATACGAAGCGGCTATGAATGAAATGTATCTAAATCAATTAAAGTCCCAGCTCAATCCGCATTTTATTTTTAATGCCTTGAACAGCGTGAGGGCACTAGTAGACGAAGATCCCTCGAAGGCCAAGATTGCCATTACCCAACTTTCTAATATTCTGAGAAACTCGTTAATCATGGATAAGAAAAAGGTGATTAGCTTTATTGATGAGTTAAATACCGTGAAAGCTTATTTGGCGCTAGAGTCGATTCGATTTGAGGAGCGTTTGAGCGTTACTTATGACATAGATCCTAATTCAAATGAATTTCAAATTCCTCCTATGATGCTCCAGACTTTAGTTGAAAATGCCATTAAACATGGGGTATCTAATTTAGTCGAAGGAGGGAATATTGAAATTATCACTATTATTAAAGATTCAATGCTTAGTTTGAAGATTCGGAATAGTGGTCAATATCTCAATGGAATTAAAAAACCAGGGAAAAAGGGAGGTTATGGCCTTTCAAATACCAAAGAAAGACTGCAATTAATTTATGGATCGCAGGCTTCTTTCGATATTTATAATGAAAATGATAAGTTTGTAGTTACCGAGGTAAAGATTCCTCAAGGCATTTAACCCTCTCAACCATTCAATATGAAAGCACTAATAATCGATGATGAAAGATTAGCTCGTAAGGAGCTCACTAACTTACTCCAAGAATATCCAGAAATTGATATTGTAGGAGAGGCAGTCAATGCAGAAGATGCTATTGAAAAGATTGAAGCTTTAAAGCCTGACCTGTTGTTTTTGGATATCCAAATGCCAGGAAAAACCGGTTTTGAATTACTTCAAATGTTGGATAATGTTCCAGAAGTAATTTTTACTACAGCCTATGATGAATATGCGCTGAAAGCCTTCGATTTTAATGCCTTAGATTATTTATTAAAACCTATTGAGCCAGACCGTTTAAAAGAGGCCATTAACAAATTGTTAAAACGAGCTCAGCCAGACGAAGACGTTACATTAGAAGAAAAAAAATTGGGGCCAAGCGATCGTGTTTTCGTAAAAGATGGCGACAAATGTTGGTTCGTTAAGCTCGAAAATATCCGTTTGTTCGAGTCTGATGGTAACTACATCAAAATATATTTTGATAATTATAAGCCAATGATTCACAAATCATTGAACGCTTTAGATGAAAGATTGGATGACAGGGCGTTCTTTAGGGCTAGCCGTAAACACATCATTAATCTTACTTGGGTAGAAAGCATTGAATCTTGGTTTAACGGTGGTTTAATGGTGGTATTGCGAGGTGGTGAGAAAGTTGAAGTTAGCAGAAGGCAAGCCGCCCGATTTAAAGAAATGATGAGCCTCTAATTACTTTTGAGTAAGCTGAAAACTATTTCGAAAATCAGTATCTTTCAAGTAATGATGAAAATAGTTTTCAGTTTCTTTCTCCTCCTTATTAGTTTCTCTGGAATCCATGCTCAAGCACCTGCTGACAGCATTCCAGCTAAACCAGTTGGCTTTCCCATAATTGCCAAAGACACCCTATTCTATATTAATACCGGTATTGGACCGTATTCAGCTAAACAAAGAGCTGAACAAATCAATAAAAAAATCACCGACTACTTGGCCAATGAGGATCTCTTGTCGGATTCACTTCATATTGAAAGATCTGACAGAGTTAACGATATAACGTGCGGTGATTATTTGTTAATGAGCATTGGGCCGAATGATGCTGAAGCTTTGGGTTTCAGCCTTGAAAGAGCTACCGATTACTACTTTCAATACCTAAAGACTGGTCTTGACAAGACAGAGCCTTTTAGTCTACAGCGGCTCATTATCAATATTGTTATTGCTCTGGTTATTTTGAGCGCCTTTCTCTTTGGCCTAAAATTTTACAATAGGTTTTTTAGAGCAGTTTATATCAAAATCCATTCACAAAATGGTAAGCTCATAAAGGGTATTAGTTTTAAGAATTATGAACTACTAAAGTCTGATGTAGAGACTTCCTTTTTTGTTTATGTCATTAAGGGCTTAAGAGTAGCCATATTGGTATTAGTCGTTTATCTGCTTTTACCCACACTTTTTAGTCTTTTTCCATGGACTCAGGGTATTGCCAATACGCTGTTTAATTATATAATGAACCCCCTAAAGGCAATGGGGAATGGGTTTATTGAATATTTACCGAAGCTACTTACCATAATAGTTACTGTTGTGGTAACGGGCTATTTTCTTAAACTGATTAATTTTTTCAAGGTTGAAATAGAGAATGGAAGACTAGTTTTGCCCGGATTTTATGCGGATTGGGCCAAACCCACCTATAACATCTTTAAAGCCATAATTTTGGCACTGGTTTTAATAGGGATCTTCCCATTATTGCCTTTTGGCGACTCAGAGAGCTTTAAAGGTGTCTCTGCTTTCTTCGGAATCCTAATTGCCTTTGGCGGAGCTTCAGCAATATCCAATGTAATTGCCGGAATTTTGGTCACTTATATGCGATCATTTAAAATTGGAGATAGAGTTAGAATTGGGGATGTGGTAGGAGACGTGAAACAAAAATCATTATTGAATACACGTATTAAAACCATCAAGAACGAAATTATTACTATCCCTAATTCCATTTTGCTGACAAGCAATACTATGAATTATACCACGGCCAATGATGAGGATGGTCTGATTTTACATACCAC
>JBLIKG010000150.1:0-5765 GCA_047636255.1 Roseivirga sp.
GCTTATGTATCGGATTAGTTATTTTGAGAAAACTGACTGTATCCTCGTTTCTCACATCCATAAGAATCTGGATGAAATCTTCATCAAACTCCCGATCTACTGCCTGAATTCTATCCTGAAGATCTTTGAGATAGCTCTCTTGATCACTTTTTTGAAGAAAAAAGAAATTGAGGATAAGAACAACAAGAAGAGAAAACACGCTGATAAGGATTACCAGCCTTCGGGTTTCATGATTCATTTCCTTGTAAAATAAAAAAAGCAAAGTCTATGATCAAACTTTGCTCTTTTTTGATTTAGCGAATTGCCAATTTCGCTTTTTTCTTTATTGCTGCTCGATACCAAAAGAACCCAATTGCTCCTGCAATCAAATATGGCATTAAAAAAAGATAGAGAATTCCATTATTCAATCCTGCGCCTATGGATGTATCTCCATTACTTACGTTGTTTTCAACCGACGCTCGACACATTGCACACTGAGCGAAAGCAACACTATCCACTAATAGTCCAAGCAATGAAAGGAAAGCAACTCTCGCGAAATTCTTCAATTTTCTTTTCATCTATCTGTTTTTTAATATCTCAATGGGTGTAATAAGGAGAGATCATCAAATAAACAATCACTCCTGTCACGGTCACATAAAGCCAAATTGGATAAGCGAATTTAACCACTTTTCTGTGTTTTTCTCGCTGATCGGTCAAACCATAATAGTAAGCAAAGAGAATTGGAAAAAGCGCCACAGCAGCCAATATAATATGGCTGATTAAAAGGGAGTAATAAATAGGCTCGATAATCCCTATGCCTCCAAATGTCGTGCTCTCAGCAGCCGCATGATAAACCACATAGGAAACTAGGAAGATTGCTCCGAGCACAAAGGCAATTGTCATAGAGGCCCCATGATAGGCAACCTTCTTATTTTTGATAAATACGATCGCTGCTATCAAAGCAATAGTCGCAGCTGTATTGATCACCGCATTCAGATGAGGCAGAAAGTAAACTAAGTCTGAACCTAGCTCCAGCTTTGTAGGCATGAAGATTAAAACTGCAACAGCTATTGGAATAATAACTGAGATGGCAATAATCCAAGCTTTGACTTTTTGCTCAGATTGAATTAGCATAGATTTATTTGCTCCCATATAATAATATTTTAGCTTCTAACATAAGTAAGTCTACATCCTCACGATTTGTTCCAGAATAATACCCTCTAATTCTACCTTGCTCATCAATTAAGATAAATTTATCGCTGTGAGCAAAATCATCCGGAACTCCCATTCCATCTAGCGTAGGTAAAATAAACCCGCATTTGGCTAGTTGGTAAATCTCATTTTTATCCCCTGTGAGAAAATTCCATTTACCTGCCCTTCCATTATGCTTAACAGCATAATCTTGGAGGATTTCCGGAGTATCATAAGTAGGATCAATACTAATTGACATAATTTGAAGATTAGATTCCTCTCGAAACATATCATTTACCCGTTCCATTTCAGAAGACATGACGGGACAAATAGAGGGACAAGAAGTGAAAAAGAAGTCAACAACTGTGACTTTACCTTTCATCTCTTCGCTCCCTACTGCCTCACCTTTTTGATTGGTAAAAATGAATTCAGGAATATAATGCTGAGTAGTATCTGCGATCGGACATTCCTGAAATGGGTTATCTACTCCATGTTCAAAGAAGATTGGGATATCATAGGTATTATTCCCAAAACTTCTCAAAAACATAAATATCAAAACAGGAACCAGCAAGATACAGACGAGCACTAACCCTTGTAATATTCGTAATCCTTTCATTGCTTTGTTTAATAAAAAAGAAGGTTGAAGTGTCATACCTCAACCCTCTATTTTTATATTTTTTTTTGAATTACCAACGTACCAAGAAAATATCGGAGCCTTCTTTCATTAATGCGATAACTAACCACACCAAGAAAATTAAAGGTACAATAATAGAGTAGAACAAAGGTTTAGCTTCTTCACCTAGGTGCATGAATTCCATCATAATGTACTTAGCTTTCCAAACTGTCAAAGCGATGAAAAGGAAATAAAGTAAAACCCCCCGATCCATAGTGAAAGCCATAATAAATTCCACTACCGTAATTGCCAACAGAATCCCAGCAGTTTTCCAGATTTTTATAATCTTTTCGTTGTCTCTAGGTGCTACTACTAGCGTTGATTTATTTTCCTGAATTTGCATAGTTCAATTTTTAAGAGTCCTTAGATAAGATAAAACAGCGTGAATACAAATACCCAGACCAAGTCAACAAAGTGCCAATATAAGCCGATTTTTTCGACCATTTCATAGTGACCTCTACGGTCATACTCCCCAACAGCTGCTTGATAAAAAACAAGGAATAGTAAGAATACGCCTATAGTTACGTGAAATCCATGGAATCCAGTGATAAAGAAAAATAAGTTTGCAAAGGAGGCAGGACCATATTCATTTACTGTAAGGTTAGCTCCATAGACTGTCTCTGTAACCAATCGATTCAGATCATTTATGTAAGTAAGCACTGTCCCTGATTCAGTGCCATGGATAAAGTGATTCCACTCCCATGCTTGACAGCTTAAGAAGGTAATACCTCCCAATAGAGTCCAAAGCATCCATTTCACAACATCATCGCGATCATTTCTATGACCCGCTTCTACAGCCAACACCATCGTAACAGAGCTTGAAATTAAAATAAATGTCATGATGCCAACGAAAATCAAAGGCGCATGAATACCATGAACGAATGGTAATGCTTCAAACACCAATTCAGGAACCGGCCAATATTCATTTGAGCCGGAAAAGGTTTCTAAAGAACCCTCGTATGCAGGATAAGTCACCCTGGTAGCTACGTAAGTAATCAGGAATGCGGCAAATGTGAAGATATCCGAAAGAAGGAAAAACCACATCATGAGTTTTCCATAACTTGCTTTGAAGGGTTCGTTACCACCTCCCCAAGTGCCTCTTTTGGAGCTTACTTCAATAGTTGTAGAATGCGCTGACATAGAATATAGATTAGTACTGGGATTAAATTTAGTGATTCAAAAGTAAAAACATAAATAAATAGATCCAAAGTGCTCCAAGAAAATGCCAATAAGTAGTGGCCATCTCCAACGTATTCATCGCCTTTGAATGTACTTTATATCTGAAGGTCGAAATTAGCACAATAATCAGAAATATTAGACCACTGATTAAGTGGACTGCATGCATTCCTGTCAGAACGTATAAAAAAGACCCTGCAGGATTTCCCACGAAAAACACTTCACTTGCTACAAGGGCTTTCCAGCTGAACCACTGTCCAACTAAGAAGCAAACTCCTAGAATCATTGCTAGTGACATACCTAATCTCAACTGAATGAAATCATCTTTTTTCGCCGAAATATAAGCCCAGTGTAAAGAAATTGAACTTAAAACAACAATTCCAGAGGTTACCCAAAAGATTTGAGGCAAATCATAATCCAACCAATTACCCTCAGCTTGGCGCACTATAAAAGCACTTGTCCAACCTGCGAAGACCATTACGACTGAGACAATAAACAACCACAATGCAAACTTTTTAGGATGCATGGAAATTGGCTGTTCCACCATATCTACATATTTCAATTCTTTCTCCATAATTAAGGCAGTTTATCCAGTAAGTAAGCAATCTGCACTATTGGCAAATACAAGAATGAGCCAAACATAATTTTCAAAGCTGATTTTCTAGAACAATCACGCATCAATGAAAAGGTTTGAGCTAGGAAAAGTACACCACAAACAGTGGCAACAATACCAGAATTTAAACCAGTCAACCCGAAATAAGTTGGTAATAATCCTAACGGCAACAGAAACAGTGTATAAATCATAATTTGAACTGCCGTATTGAGGTCTTTACCACCACCACTAGGAAGTAACTTAAATCCTGCAGCTTTATAGTCTTCATCACTAACCCAAGCAATCGCCCAAAAATGTGGAAACTGCCAGATAAACTGGATTCCAAAAATGATTAAAGCCTCATAGGTAATTGAACCTGTTGCCGCAGTCCAGCCTAAAAGTGGAGGCATCGCACCAGGTATAGCCCCTACAAAAACAGCAATTGGACCTACCCTTTTCAGTGGAGTGTAAACAAAAGCATAAAGAATCATACTCAAAACCCCAAGTGCAGTCGTCAATGGGTTAGTAAAAATCCAAAGCAATGAAATCCCTGCTAAGGCCACAAAAGCTGTAAACCAATACGCTTCTTGTAAAGAGATAACCTGCATGGGTAATGGACGGTTTTGAGTCCGCTTCATTAGCTTATCCAAATCTCGCTCAAGGATTTCATTCATTGCTCCTGAGGCGCCACTTATAAGAAACCCTCCGAAAGCCAAACCTAT
Organism: Roseivirga sp.; assembly: GCA_047636255.1. GTDB lineage: Bacteria > Bacteroidota > Bacteroidia > Cytophagales > Cyclobacteriaceae > Roseivirga. The sequence continues at coordinate 4,334 of JBLIKG010000150.1, forward strand.
AAAACCAGGCCAGCCAAAAGAAACACCTCGATCGCCGAGGATATAGCCGAAAACAGCTGAGAAGGTGACCAAAGCAGAAAGTCTGAATTTCAATAATTCAGAATAAGCTTTAAGCCTACCAACTATGAAGCTATTCGGGTCGTCAATTACTTCAACAGTGCTCATATTCTAGTTGTATTTAATCGGTATTGCTTTTGTTCTCTCAATTGCAGGATAAGGATCACCTGTACTCCAATAATTAAAGAACCAAAGATCAGATGAAGTGGCTGAAGAAAGGCCGGAATACTAAAATAAGCCATCCCCATTCCAGTAGCTATTTCTAATAGAATCAACCCAATTAAGAGTTGGGACCAAAGTTTTATTTGTGATCTTCTAAGGGTATACTTGAATGCCCAAAAGAAATATAATAAATGAACTCCCAATAATAACATGGAGAAGGATCGATGAATTAAGAAGTTTAAACCAACTCGCTCCACCCATTCACCTCGAAGCATATTCCCTAAATCAGTTGATATCTGATCAATTTGCTCGCGTACTTGGGTGCCTAAAACAACCTGAATAAACACTAATATTAATCCTATATACAATAGCTGCTCAACCTTAGTTGGAACATACATATTTATAACTCCGCGTTTTGTATAACGACAAGACCGATGGTTAGCAATGATTAAAATTGCTACTAAAAGCAAAGCTAAAATCATGTGCACTGTAATTATCCAAGAGAGAAGATTAGTCGATACTACAATCGAACCTATCCACCCAATGAATAAAACTAAAATCAATGAAACAAAGGAAAGAATGGGTATCAACCTGTCTACTTTCCAAAGTGGAATTGACTTCCATACAGTGAGGATAATCAGCAATCCAATCACCACACCCAATAATCTATTCAAATATTCAATCCACGTTTTAGTAGCGTTGAATTCTTCCTCAATAAGGATGGACTTATCCTCTGCAATTTCCCTAGCTGTCTCTTCGAAACCAAGTCTTGAGAGTGAAGCTACAAACCGTTCATTTTTAGTAATTCTTTTCTCAAGATAAATCTCCTGATAATTAGCAGGAAGTTGATCTACGTGAGTCGGAGGAATTATACTGCCGAAGCATTTTGGCCAGTCAGGACAGCCCATTCCGGAGCCTGTACTTCTAACTATTCCACCAACTAGAATAAGAAGATAAACAGCAATCACCGTGAGACGACTCACCGAGCGAAAGCTGTTTATGGTTTTATTAGTGTTTAGATTCATTTGCTACCAAGACCTCTTCATCTTCCTTCATGATCTCTAACTCCAATTTCACTAGCTCTTGTTCATGTGGAAGGTTAGATTCAGGAGTGGCTGACAACGGAACTGTCTGAGGAATGAAATCTTCTTCAGCACCTGGCTTAGAATAATCATATGGCCATCTGTAAACGGTAGGAATTTCACCTGGCCAG